>CAYGPA010000003.1:33373-35414 GCA_964351535.1 uncultured Planctomycetaceae bacterium | reverse complement strand
GGGAGCGGAAGTCTGAACGCAGGCGAGGGCCGCCAGGGCGAGGAATTCGAGCATGGCGTCGGTGCGAGAGTGAGGTTCTTCGGAGCCGGTCATTCTGACACGTTCCGGCGGCGGCCCCGCCTCCCTCCTGACGTTGGGACGCGACGCCGCGGGGCAATTTTTCGAGAACGGTACGCCGGCGGTCCCAACCCCCGTGCCCGAAGGCGATTGGTGACCGCGCCGACGCGGGGAGGCGGCCGTGACGGCATCGCGAGGCCGGCTCGCGCCGCGGCGCCCGGGGCGTGTCGCGGGCGGGAAACCGACGGCTGCCTTGACCGCGCGCCCGACGCCGCGGTAGACCGCTTGCTTCTTTGACATCGTGCACGGCGATCGTCGCCGGGACGAGCGAAAGGGAAGACGGTGCAAATCCGTCACGGGTCCGCCGCTGTGAGTGGGGACGAAGACCGCAAGAGCCACTGGCCCAGGCCGGGAAGGCGCGGTTGGAGATCGATCCACGAGTCAGAAGACCTCGCCGTCCACGTCGATCACGCCCCTCGTGAATCAGGGGGCGTGGCGGAAGGGGAAGCGCACACCGCGTTACCTCACTGCGACGAACGGAATCGACGAGCGCCGGCCCACCGAGTGCCTCCCGCGAGGGAGCTCCCGGTGATCCCTCGTCCCTTCCGATCCTCCAGGAGGAATCCGTGTTCGTGCAATCCACTTCCTTCGTGGCCACCCTCGTCGTGGCCGGTTCTCTCGCGGCCCGCACCGCCCTCGCGAGCGCCGTGCTCGCCTTTGCGTTCCTGTCCCCCGCCGCGGCCCAGAGGGTGAGCTCGTCGCGCCCGACGCCGCCGGCCGTCGGCGGCACGCGCACCGCACCCTGCGAGGTCGTCGCGCCGGGTGTCGCGACGTACTCCCAGACGCTCTCGCTCCAGGGCCTCACGAGCTGCAGCGCGTCCAGCGCCGGCCCCTGGAGCAGCGCGTTCACGCCCGACGGCTCCGAGCTCTGGGTGCCGCTGTACGGCTCAGGCTTCGGCGGCGAGAACTGCCAGATCGCGCGGATCGACGCGCAGACCCAGCAGCTGCTCGGGGTCACGCCCGTGGGGCTGGCGCCGGAGGAGGTCGTGTTCGTCGCCTCGGCCTCGGGGGGGACGCGCTACGGCTACGTCACCGACAGCTCGAGCAGCACCGTGTCGATCCTCTCGCCGACGGGGCAGGTCCTGCGCACGATCGACATTCCCTTCGACCCCGGGTCGTTCTTCCAGACCGCATTCCCGTTCGGCCTGGCCGTGTCGCCCGACCAGAGCGAGGTGTTCGTCGGCACGCTCGACGGCAGCGGCGACGTGTTCGTGATCGACGTGGAGTCGGCCGCGCTCGCGCCGAGCCGCACGCTGCACCTGGGCGCCGAGCGCGGGTTCGCGCGCATGCTCTTCGCGGGCCAGGACCTCGTCTTGACGGCGACGCGCTACAACCCGGGCTTCCAGGGCTCCACGGCCGAGGTGATCCTCGTGAACCCCGACGATCCCGCCGGAGCGCGGACGACGGTCCTCGCCTCCTCGCCCGACTCCAGCGCGTTCCCCTCGTCGCAGGACGTGGCGCTCCTGTGCGAGAACCGACTGTTCGTGGCCGGCTTCGACATGGGCGCCAACGTGTACGTCCTGCAGGCCAAGAGCGGTGAGCTCACCGGCATCCTGCCCACGCAGACGTCGATGCCCCAGGGCAGCTTCCAGTCGCTCGGCCTCTCGTCGCGAGGACTGCTCTGCGTCGCGGACCTCGGCACCCACGAGGTCGCCTTCTTCGACGCCTGGACGGAGCAGTGGCTCGGCACCGTCGACGCGAGCGCGCTGCCCGGCTTCAACTCGCAGGTGAACGAGCTGACCTTCTCCCCGGACGGCTCGCGCCTCGTCGCCACGGCGACCGCCAGCGACACGCTCGTGCTCTTCGACGTGCAGTGAAGGCGCGCGGGTGCCGGCCCCGGTCGGCACCCGCCCCCTCCAGCCCTGCCCGGATCCATGCCCGTTCCCGAATCCATGCCAGTTCCCGAATCCATGCCAGTTCCCGA
>CAYGPA010000003.1:13843-33273 GCA_964351535.1 uncultured Planctomycetaceae bacterium | reverse complement strand
GATCCATGCCCGTTCCCGAATCCATGCCAGTTCCCGAATCCATGCCAGTTCCCGATCCGGGGCGGAACGCGAGGCCGGTCGGGCTGGTAGCCTGTTCGGCGTGACGTCCCCGGACCGACGCGCCGCAGATGCCGCCCCCGAGAGGACCACGGAGCCGGAGGCGGAATCGCCCCCGGCCCGGCAGCGTCCGGTCCGGCTCGACCTCGATCTCGAGGCGGTGCGCCGGCGGGACCGGGACGCGCTCGCGGCGCTCTTCGAGTCCTACTTCGACCGCCTGTACTCCTGGACGTTCCGCTGGCTGGGCGACGTCTTCGCCAGCGAGGACGCCGTCCAGGAGGTGTTCCTGCGCGTCCACCGCGCCTGCGACACCCTCGACACGAGCCGCGACCCCTGGCCGTGGCTGATGGCCATCGCGACGAACGTCTGCCGCGACGTCTGGCGCTCCTCCGGGCGACAGGTGTCACAGTCCGCGGCCCCGCTCGAAGAGGAGTTCGGAGGCAGCGCGATGACGGCGAACCAGGACCACGCCCCCGACGAGCAAGCCGAACGACGCGAGCGCGAGCGGCTGGTCCAGGAGGCGATCCTCTCGCTGCCCGAGACGCAGCGATCCGCCGTGCTGCTGCGCGACTACGCCGGCCTGCGGCACGACGAGATCGCCGAGATCATCGGCGCGACGCCCGTGGCGGCGCGCAAGACCTACTCGCGCGCGCTGGCCGCGCTGGGCGCCGAACTCGAGGAGCGGCTGGGATGAGCCACGACCCGATCCCGCCGGGCGCCGAGCCGGGTCCGGCCGAGGAGCGCGCACGCCGCTCGCTGGCCGACCTCTCCGACGCCGTCCCCGACGCGAGCTTCCGCCGGCACGTCCGCGAACGCTTCCTCGCCGGCGACCCCGCGGCCCGGGAATCATGGGGCGCGGACGCGCCCAGCGAGGACGCCTGGGACGACGACCTCCCCCCGCCGCCCGGCGTCGCCGACCACGCCATCTCGACGGATCCGTACCGGGACGAGCTTCCGCCGCCGCCGATGCACGTCGAGCCCGCCGACTCCGCCGAGCCGGAGCTGGGCCCCCGACGGATCGCGCGCCGGCGCTGGCCGTGGGCCGCGATCCTCATCGCCGGCTTCACGCTGCTGTGGGTCGGCTCCCCCACCGACCCTGGCTGGCGCCTCGTCACCGTCGAGGGCACCGGCACGATCCAGATCGGCCGCGCGTCGTTCACCACCGCCAACCGCGACGAGATCCAACGCCGCCTGGTCGCCGGCGCGAAGGTCCAGCTGCCGCCGACGGCCATGCTGGAGCTCGTCAGCTCGGGCAACGTCCTGATGCAGATCGCTCCCGGCAGCGAGGTGATCCTGCCCGAGCCGCGACGCATGACCCTGCATCCGATCTGGGACGGCGAAGTCCGCCGCGGCGTGCTGCGCCTCAGCACGGGCCCGGACTTCCAGGGCTCCCGCCTCGTGCTGGCGACCCCCGGCGGAGACGTCCACGTGACGGGCACGACCCTGGCCGTCGTGTGCGGGGAGGCCGACACGTGCGTGTGCGTCCTCGAGGGTCTGGTGCGAATCGGCGCCGAGGGCTCCGGGCCCCCCGTCGAACCCGGCTCGCGGCGCACGCGCTTCTTCCCCACGGGCGCGACGCTGGACCAGCCGCTGGAGCCCGCCGAGTCCGACCTGCTCGAGGAACTGCGCGTCCGTGCGGCCCGGATGATCGACGACGAGTCGGACTACTGATCCGAACGGATCCCACACGCAGCCCGGTCCGTTCGACAATCCGACCTGGAACCGCAACCGACGCGCTCTCGTCGAGTCCACGGGTGGAGGAGGGGGTGGTGGGCGCCCCTCTATATATGTTTCCGGAGCCGCCGCGCGGCCGATCCCCCGTCAGCCGCCGGTCCCGGTCAACTCGTCGACCAGCCGCTCGGCCCCGTAGACCTCGCGCAGGGCCTCCAGCATGCCGCGCACGTCCACGGCCACGGCGCGGGCCACGCTGTCGTCGAAGACGAAGCGGTTGCCGAGGCTCTGGATGTTGCCGTCGAAGATCAGGCCGACGATCTCGCCGGCGCGGTCGATGACCGGTGAGCCGGAGTTGCCGCCGATGATGTCGGTGGTGCAGACGAAGTTCAGCGGCGTGCCCGGGCGCAGGTCGGGGCGGTGCTTGCGCCAGCGCTCGCCGAGCTCGTAGGGGTCTTCGTAGTCGAACGCGGCGGCGCGCTCGTAGAGGCCGTTGAACGTGGTCTTGAACGGGATGTTCCAGCCGGCGGCCTCGTAGCCCTTCACGACGCCGTAGGAGAGGCGCAAGGTGAACGTGGCGTCGGGGTAGACGCTGTCGCCGTGGACGGCGAACCGCGCGCGCGCGATGGCTTCCATGCCCTTCGACTCGACGCTGTCGATCTCGTCGCGCTTCTTGCGGTCGAGCTCGCGGGCCATGTCGTCCACGCGCAGGGCGAGCTGGATCATCGGGTCCTTCGAGGCCTCGACGGCGGCTCGCCCGCCCTCCACGAGCTCGCGACGGAAGTCGACGTCGGCCAGGCGCGTTCCACCGACGAGGCCGCTGGCCGCTTCGACGGGGCGGCCGCCGCCGACGGCCGCGCGAACGAACGGGTCGCTCTCGCCCAGCTCCTCCATGAGCTCCGCGAGGGCTCCGGACACGGCCGTCTCCTCGAGGTCCTGGTAGACCGGCGCGGACGAGAACAGCGACAGCTTCAGCGACTCCAGGCCGCTGTCGCGGTAGGCGGAGAGGCGCAGGTCGTTGGGCTTCTCGAGTTCGGCCGTCAGGCGGACGATGGTCCGGGCCATGCCGAAGAGGCGAGAGCCGCGCATCGTCGAGTAGTACGCGCGCGCGCCGATCTCGGCGGCCGTGGCCTGGGCCGCGGCGATCGCGGCCCACGGGTCGCCGACGCTCGCGGCCAGCTCGGGGTCGGCCGCCACGCGCCGGCGCAGCTCTCGCTCTTCCGCGCGCTTGCGCTCGAGGCCCTCGGGGTCGCGCAGGCTCGCCAGGTAGCCGCCCAGCGCCTTGATCGAGTTGTCGATGCCGAAGATGTCGCGCTTCGCGCGGCGCTCCTGCTCGGCGCCGAGCTTCGAGTACTCGCTGAGCACGGCGCGGCGGCGCACGAGGTGGCGCAGGATGCGCGGGTAGTGGTGGTCGCGGAGGTACTCGAGCTGCGCGACGGTGTTCAGGCGGCCGGTCGAGCCGGGATTGCCCGAGACGAAGACCAGGTCGCCGTCGCGCACGCCGCGGTCGCTCCACGTCAGGTGGTCGGGTGTCGCAAGCGGCTCGCCGTTCTCGTAGACGCGCAGGAGCGTCATGTCGAGCGCGTAGCGCGGAAACGTGAAGTTGTCCGGGTCCCCGCCGAAGAAGGCCGCCTGCGCCTCGGGCGCGAAGACGAGCCGCACGTCGGTGTAACGGCGATAGCGGTACAGCGCGTACGCACCGCCCCGGTACAGCGTGACGACGTCGCAGCGCAGGCCCGTGCGCTCGCTCTCGGCCTTCGTGATGCGCGCGATCTCGGCCGAGCGCTGCTTGCGTGCATCGGCCTCGCCGGCACCCTCCTCGACGGCGCCCAGCACGCGCGCGGTCACGTCCTCGATCGAGTCGAGGACGTTGAGCTCGAGGTCGGTGCAGGGCCGCTCGTCGGCGAGCGTCGAGGCGTAGAAGCCGTTCGCGATCAGGTCCTCGCCCTCGCTCGAGAGCTTCTGGATCGCGTTGAACGCCACGTGGTGGTTCGTCAGGACCAGGCCGCGCGGCGAGACGAAGCTCGCCGAACCGCCGTCGTTCACGCGCACGGAGCTCTTGCGAACGTGATCGAGCCACTCCGGTCGGACCTCGAACCCGTGGTCCTCCAGGAGGCGCTTCGCCGGCGGGTTGTCGAAGGTCCACATGCCCTCGTCCGCGGGAGTCGCGTGGCTGGGAGTCAGGGCGAGCAGGAGGGCGTGAGCTAGCGTGAGGTGGTGCATGGGAGTGGCTCCTGGGTTCGTCGAAGCCGGCGATTCTAGCCCGGCGCTCGGCGATGGCATGCCGAAACAGACCGCGCGGGCACCAAATCGCCGGTCGCGGTTGCATTCCGGGCGACGGCCTTCGACGCTCTCTCCATGCGCGCGTCGGGCTACGAGCACAGCAAGTCGGTGGCCCGGGCCAACCGTGAGTTCTACCGCGCCATCGAATGCCTCGACCTGGACGCGATGCGCACCGTGTGGTCCGGCGAAGCGCGCGCCAAGTGCATCCACCCGGGCTGGGAGCTGATCGCGGGTCCCGAGAGCATCCTCGCCTCGTGGGAGGCGATCTTCGCGAACACCGACTCGATTCGCTTCGACATCACCGACCTCGAGATCGAGGTCCTCGGCGACCTCGCGTGGGTCAGCAACGTCGAGAAGATCCACTCGGTCGTGGGCGCGGAGACGTACGTGGCCGAGGCCGTGGCGACCAACTTGTTCTCGCGGGCGAGCGGGGAGTGGAAGCTGATCCTGCACCACGCCTCCCCCGTGTCCCACGGCTGAGCGCCGGCGCGAGCGCGCCCCGGGCCGCCCTCAAGGCGGTCCCGCGGGATGGCCGACGGGAAACGGATGGAAGCGCGTCGACCGACCGCCCCGCCTCCGAGCTGCGTGCTGTGCCGCGCGTTCCGCGCGACCTGGAACCCGCAGCACCCGCGCGAGTGCACGGCCTACGGTTTCCGCAGCCAGGAGTACCCCTCGGCGGTCGTCCAGCGCCTGTCGGGGCGCCCGTGCGACCTGTTCGCGCCTCGCGCTCCGGTGCGCGACGGCCGGTCGAAGAGCCGCTGACGAATCAGCCCGTGGCGAGCGCGAGCTGCACTCGCTCGCCGGCGGCACGGCGCCGCGCCGCGCGCAGGAGCTGGGACGTCAGCGCGCGCTCGGCCTGGTCGTAGATGGACTCGTCGAACACGTCGTCGTCGTGGTCCAGCACGAACGTGTTGGCGTAGGTCACGCCCTCGGTGGCGCGCACGCACCGCACCCAGTCGAGCGCCTCGTCGATGCGCTCGCCGTGCTGCGTGAGCAGCAGGTCGAGGAAGCGGCTGTAGTGCCAGGCCTCGTCGGCCGCCACGGCGCGCATGAGCTTGCCGAACAGCGGACCGAGCAGGTCGTAGGACGGCAGATTCGCGCGGTAGGCCCGCACGGTGCACAGCTCGTCGTAGGCGCACAGCACGAGGATCGAGAGCTCGTCTCCGAACAAGTGCGCGAGCGGTTCGAAGTCCGCGCGCCGCGCCGCGAGGCGCGTGTCTTCCCGCGGCGTCCATCCGTGAACGGCGCGGTACGCGCAGTGCGCGCCCTGGTAATGCCGCCGCTCGTCGCGCGCCCACAGCGACTCGACGTGTAGGAAAGCCGGCGTGAGCGCGATCGGAAGACCGCGCACGTGGGCCGTGAAGAAGCGCGCGTCGTACTCGGAGGCGACGTCCTCCCAGAGGATCGGACGCAACCGATCTCGCTGCGCCGACGTCAAGCGCGCGGCGTGGGGAGCGATCGAGGCCTCGACCTCGCCGAGATCGAATCGGGCGCCCGGGGGCGTGTAGTCGCGGCTCTGCATCGGAATCCCGGGCTCGCGGGAAGCGGAGCGAGATGATGGGGCCCGGGCGCGATGCCTTCAAGCGCGAAAGCGCCTCACGAACCCGTCACTGCGCGACATCGGCGTCGTCCGGCGAATCCGCGCGCTGGTCCAGCTCGTAGAGCACCCGTGCGCGCTGAGTGGTGTCCGGCATGCGCGTCAGGGCCTTGGTCACGTAGGAGCGAACTTCGCCGTCGGCGGGCTGTGCTCGCAGGAGCTCGATCAGCACGTCCGCCTGCACGTCGGTCGGGCCCGGCTGTTCGAGCACGACGTGAGCGAGGTGCTGCTGCTCGTGCGCGGTCAGGTTCGCGCGCCGCGCGAGGATCCCGAGCCGTCCGAGGCGCTCCTGCGAAACGCTGAGCAGCTCGACCGCGTCGATGTCCTCGCAGTTCGCGCCGTGCACCGGCGACAGCGCGGGCTCCGGCGATGGCTCGATCGTGGCGACGATGGGTTTCGCGGTCGCCTCGTAGCGGGCGCCGAGGAGCATGGCGCCGCCGAGAAAGAGCAGCACCGGAATCCCGAGGAGGCACACACCGAAGCAGCCGAGCCCCCACACCCACCTGGGCATGCCACCGCGCTTGCGGTGCAAGGCGCGGCGCGCGTCGCGGCGCTCCGCGTGGTGAGCCTCCCAGTCCGGGCTCGGCTCCCCCGCGCTCGCCGAGATCGCGCTGACGTCCGTCCCGACCTCGCTGGCGTGCTGGTAGCGCCGCTCCGGCTCCTTGCGCATGGCCTTCAGGACGACGTCGTCGAGGCGGACGTCGACGCGCGCCTTCTTCGACGGCGGATCGAAGGCTCCCATCGGCAGCTCGCCGGTCAGGAGCTCGTAGAACACGACGCCCAGCGAGTAGATGTCGGCGCGGTGGTCGACGTCGAGCGGGTGCTCGATCTGCTCGGGCGCCATGTAGTGCGGCGTGCCCATGGCCTGGAACGTCCCGGTCAGGGGCTCGCCGCCCGGCTGCCGCACCATCTTCGCCAGGCCGAAGTCGGCGATCTTCACGCGACCGCGACGGTCGACGAGGATGTTCTCGGGCTTGATGTCGCGGTGCACGACGCCCTCCTCGTGCGCGAACTGCAGCGCCTCGCACACTTGCCCGATGACGTCGAGCGCCTGGGCGGGCCGCAGCTCGCCGCTGCGCATGAGCTGCCGCAGGTTCGCGCCGTCGACGTATTCCATCGTCAGGTAGTAGTGCTCCCCCGCGACCCCGAAGTCGTGGACGCCGACGATCGCGGGATGCGAGAGCTGCGCCAGGGCGCGCGCCTCGCGCGCGAAACGCTCGGCGAACGCCGGACGGTCCTCGGGCCGCACGAGCAGGATCTTCAGCGCCACGTCGCGGTCAAGACCGCGCTGGCGCGCGCGGTAGACGACGCCCATGCCGCCGCGGCCGAGGGTCTCGAGCAGCTCGAGCTGCGGGAAGAGCTCCGCCAGCTCGGCGGGCGTCGGCGGCTCGGGCGCCGGCGACCCCGCGCCGGTGCGCACGAACTGCGACTCGCGGTCGAGCCCGAGGCGCAGCAGGCAGCTCGGGCAGGCGCTCTCGGGAGTGGAGGGGGCCAGGGGCGCGCCGCAGCGCGGGCAGGGTCTCGTGGAGCTCATGGGGTGTTCCTCGTTTCGAACCTGCCTGACGACTCCCGGCCAGGAGGTTACCGGCCCTCCGGATTTTCCGTCGGACGCGGCTCAGTCCCGACCCAGGGCCGCCAGGAGCCGGCCGAGCTCCTCGGTGACGCCCGCGCGGTCCTCCAGGGTCTCGCCGATCTGCCGCCGCAGCTCCTCGCCGAAGCGCGCGCGCAGCCGGTGCAAGGCTACCTTCACGGCGCCCTCCTCGAGGCCGAGGTCCCGCGCGATCTCCGCCCGCGGCCGAGCGCCGCCCTCGGGCAGGAGCTCCGGACGCAGCGCCCGGAAGACCTCGCCCTTGCCGGCGCCCTCGTAGCTGCGCTCGAGCGACTCGAAGGTGCGGTCGATCAAGGCCAGCGCCCAGTCGCGCTCGAAGGCGCGCTCGGGCGTCTCCACGTGGCCGGGGTCCAGCCGGTAGCGCCCCTCGGCCGAGTCCAGCTCGAAGGAGATCGGCGACCGGCCCCCGCCGCGCTTCTCCGCCCGCGCCCGCTGCTGCTCGTTGGAGAGGAAGTGCTTCAGCGCCCCGAGAAGGTAGCTGCGGAAGCGTCCGCGCTCGGGCCGGGCCCCGCCGAGGTCACGCTTCTCGAGCAGACGCGCGAAGAAGGCCTGGGTCAGGTCCAGCGCATCCTCGGGCGCGTGCCCGGAGCGGCGCACGAACGCGTAGAGCGGATACCAGGTCGTCTCGCACAGGACGGCCAGCGCGTCGCGCGCGAGCGTCTCGTCCGCGCCCGCGGCGTCGCGGACGACGCTCCAGCGCGTGGTCAGG
This sequence comes from uncultured Planctomycetaceae bacterium, assembly GCA_964351535.1. GTDB lineage: Bacteria > Planctomycetota > UBA1135 > UBA1135 > JAUIDW01. Next base: position 25,347 of record CAYGPA010000003.1, on the reverse strand, counting down.
AAGGACTCCGCGCCGCGCGGGTCGTGATTCGAAGTCCCCGGGCCCATCGTTCCGATTGTACGTCGCGCGCGCGCTCGCCCCCGGCGCGACCAGAAGGCAACATGGAGCGGATGGAGCAGACCGACCGCAGGCCCGACGTGGCGGCCGTTCGGGACTATCTGCTCGAGCTCCAGGACGCGATCTGCGCCGAGCTCGAGCGCGTGGACGGCTCGGCGCGCTTTCGCTCGGACGACGTCGAGCGACCGGGCGGCGGACGCTCGCGACCGCGCGTGCTCGAGGGCGGCGAACACGTCGAGCGCTCGGCGGTCAACTTCTCGCACACGCGCGGCGCGCGCCTTCCGGAGGCCGGCACGCAGCGCAAGCCCGAGCTGGCCGGGCAGCCCTTCGAGGCGGCCTCGCTGTCCCTGATCGTGCACCCGCGCAATCCGTACGCGCCCACGACCCACATGAACGTGCGCGCGTTCTGCGCGAGTGAAGCGGGCGCTCCGGCCACGTGGTGGTTCGGAGGCGGCTTCGACCTGACGCCCTACTACGGCTTCGAAGAGGACTGCGTGCACTGGCACGCGACCGCGCGCGACGCCGTCGGGGCCGAGCGCTACCCGCGCATGAAGCAGTGGTGCGACGAGTACTTCTTCCTCCCCCACCGCGGCGAACCGCGCGGCATCGGCGGCGTCTTCTTCGACGACTGGAGCGAGGGCGGGTTCGAGCAGAGCTTCGCCTTGCTGCGCGGCGTCGGCGACGCGTTCGTGCCGGCGTACGTCCCGATCCTCGAGCGTCGCGTGAACACCCCGTACGGAGAGCGCGAGCGCGACTTCCAGCTGCTGCGGCGCGGGCGCTACGTCGAGTTCAACCTGGTGTACGACCGCGGCACCCGCTTCGGCCTGCAGGCGGGCGGTCGCGCCGAGTCGATCCTCGGTTCGATGCCGCCGGAGGTGCGCTGGCGATACTCCTGGGAGCCGGAGCCGGGCTCGCCGGAGGCGGCGCTCCTCGAGCGCTTCCTTCCGCCGCGCGACTGGCTCGCGGAGGCGGCCCCGTGAACCGGCTCTTCGGAATCGGAGCGGCGTGGGCCCTCGCCGCCTGCGGAAGCGCGGAGCCGAGCCGCGGCGCGCCGCCCGAGGCTCCGAGCCAGGTCGAGTCGATGCAGTGGTCGCGGTGGTTCGGGCGCGTGACCGAGCTCGACCGACAGCTCGAACGGCTCGCTCGCGATAAAGCCGTCACGTCCAGGCGGCTCGCGGGCGACGAGCTCGTGAGCGCGCGACTCGCGTACCTCGCGGCGCGCGATCGAGCCGTGCGCGAAGCCCTGCGGGAGGTCGCGTCGGAGGGCGATGTGCGCGCGCCCGAGGAGCCGCTGCTCCACGCGCTCAACGAGCTGTCCCGTCGCGGGCTCGAGGTCGAGGCGGAGAACACGGCCGAGCTGCGCGTCCTGCTCGAAGAGCACGGCTGGTTCGAGATCTCGCGCTTCGGCGCCCAGGCCGACGCGGACGCGGGACGACTCGTGCTGCACGCCGAGCGCGAGCCCGAGCTACAGCGGGCCGTCCTGGCCCGGCTCGAGAGCCTCGTCGGCTCCGGTGAGACGCGCGCGGACCACGTGGCCTTCCTGAGCGATCACCTCGCCGTCGCCGCCGGTCGCCCGCAGCGCTTCGGCACGCGAGGCCGCTGCACCGGGGCCGGCAAGTGGGAGCCGTTCCCTATCGAGAATTCCGCGGGTCTGTCCGCGCGGCGCGCCGCGTACGGCCTGCCGCCGCTCGAGCAAGCCGTCGCCGAAGCCTCGAAGTCCTGCCCGTGAGCCTCGCCAGTCCTGCGGGCGCGCGCGCCCGGATGACGGAGGAACGCGGGGCGTCCGAACTCAGTTGTACGAACGGCCGCCGCCGCCGCCGCCGCCACCGAATCCGCCACGACCGCCCCCACCGCTGCCGAAACCGCGTCCGCCGCCGGTCGGTCGGCGCGTCTTGACGCGCGCGGGCGAGACCTTCAGCGGACGGCCGCCGTGGTCCGAGCCCTGAAGCGCCTCGAGGGCCGCGCTGGCGGCGACATCGTCACCCATCTCGACGAAGCCGAAGCCGCGCGAGCGACCTCCCTCGCCGTCGCGCATCAGCGTGACGCGGCGAACCGCGCCGTAGGATTCGAACATCTTCTGCACTTCGTTCTCGGTCGTGGAGAACGGGAGGTTACCGACATAGATCGTCATCATCGCGTAGGGGCGCCCACGGGGCGCCGAAATCGGGCCGTGGGCGGGCGAAGAGGCTAGCGGCCCCCCGCGAGGCGATCAAACTCGGCATCGAAAATCACGCCGAAGCGGCCCGCAAGGGCCTGCGGAACTCGCTGCACCGGAGGGAATCGCAGCGTGGTGGAGGTCGGGTCGGATCGACACCTACCCCGGGGCCGGCCCCCGCGTCGACGGAATCAGAACCCGATCGCGAGCCCCAGGGTGGGGCCCGACTGAGCCACGTCGTAGGTGATGTCGTCGTCGTAATTCACGTCGAGGTAGCGGTACCCCAGGACGAGCTGACAGGACTTCGAGAACGACCAGCCGCACTCCGCCCAGAGGTTGTAGGCGAAATCGGACCCCGCTCCGAAGCCGCCGAGGTCGGCGCGAAGCATGAGGTCGAAGCGTTCTCCGAGCTTCGTTCGAGAACGGAGCCCGATCAGCGGATCGAGCCACCCGACGCTGGTGTCGGCCGACTGCGGACCACCCGGAAGGGCAGCGTCGATATCGACGCCGAGGCTCCAGTAGCGCACGCCGCCGAGAATCTCGAGGCGCCCCTCGGGCCGGAGTTCGTACGCGGCGGAGAGCTCGCCGATGAACTGATCGACGGTCACGTCGGCACTGGACGCGGCCGGGCCCGAGACCGTCCCGCCGTCCTCGAGCTGGACGATGATCAGGTCGACCAGGAGCTTCCAGCGCGAGCCGGGAGGGCTCGCCTCGAACGAGACCATGGCACCGACGTCCAGCACGTCGAGCAGATCGTCGAAGTCCGCCTCGATATCGTTCACCGAGCTCCCGGAACTGACGGTGCCGTCCAGTCCCGACGCGAACAGGTAGGGCTTCACCAAGAACCCCCAGCCCTCCTCGGGGGCCGCGCCGGGCGCGGCTAGCGGTGGGAGCCACGGCGAGGACGCGCGCGAGGAGGACGTGGTGACCGCGGCTTCCGCGAGTCCCGGGGCATGGGCGTGACCGGCGCCCGGGTCGTACGAGACCGCGCGACACGCCGCGGCGAGCAGGACCGTCGTCGAGACGAGCCAGGGGTTCATGACTTGGAGCTCCTGGGAGCGGGGATGGCGTGCCGGGCACCGGGTCGCGGACCCGTGGGATCGAGGCCTACGGGTTCGGCCATTGGAGCCGGGTTCGTTACGGTGTCAACGAGCCGGGTGTGGAATCCCGCACTCAGGCCGGGGCTCGAGCGGCACGCTCGGCAACCCCGCCGCCAGGAAGAAGTCCGCCTTCGTCCCGGGCCCCGGAAGCCGGATCCTCACACGCCTCGATGAGAGTCCCTGACACCCCACCGCTCGACCCCCTCGGCGCACTCGGCCGAAGGTGCGCGGCCCTGCTCGGCACGGGCCTCCTCCTGCTGCAGACGGGATGTCTGTTCGCCCCGCCGCCGGTGCGCGTGGCGCCCCGCAACGCACAGGCGCTTCTCCAGGACGTCGACACCTGCGCGCTGTACGGCAGGGTGCCCAGCGCGAGGACGACGTGGTTCCTGCGCTTGCTCGAGTCCGAGGACGCGTACGCGCGGGACCCGGTGGCAACCTTGCGGCCGCTGCACGAGCACGCGGCGACGATGTCGACCCGCAACGGCCTCTTCTTCATGGCCGAACTCGCCTACCTGGCGGGAACGCGCGCGCAGAGCGAGGAGAGCTTCCTCGCGGCCGCGACCTACGCGTACCTCTACCTGTTCGGGGACGACCTCGGTCCTCCGCCGAGTCCGTACGACCGACGCTTCCGCTGGGCGTGCGACATCTACAACCGCGCGCTGGTGCAGGCCTTCACGAGCCGAGAGGACGGCGCCCTGCGGCTCGTGCCCGGTCGACGCGAACTGCCGTTCGGCTCGCTGCAGATCGACGTCGATTACTCGGCGTTTCCGTTCGAGACCGAGGGCCTCGCCTTCCTGCCCGCGGACGAGCTCGACGTGGTCGGCCTGGACTACCGCGTCCGGGACGCGGGACTGGGCGCTCCCCTGATCGCGATCGTGCAGCGCCGCGGCGACGGCACGGCCGGGGTCGGGATCCTCGACGAGACGAGCGTCACGGCGACCCTGCTCCTCCGGATCCACGGCGACTTCGGGGACCTGGGTAGCGGGCTGTCGGCCGCGCTCCAGCTGTACGTCACCCACGAGGCGACCACGATCGACGTGCGTGGAGAGCGCGTGCCGCTGGAAGCCGATCCGACGGCCACGCTGGCCTACGGTCTGCAGAAGTCCGACCTGCGAAGCCTGGACTTCGCGGGGTTCTTCGGCGGCCGGAACGCGCGGCGCCAGAACGGGCTGATCCTTCCGCAACCGTTCGAGCCCGGGCGGATTCCGGTCGTCCTGGTCCACGGGACGGCGTCGGATCCCAGCAAGTGGGCGGAGCTGCTCAACTCCCTCGAGTCCGACCCCAGGATCCGCTCGCGGGTGCAGTTCTGGCTCTTCCTCTACGCCAGCGGCAACCCGGTGATCTACTCCGCGGCCAGCCTGCGCGAGTCGCTCCAGAGCGTCGTCCGGAAGTACGACCCCGAGGGCCGCGACGAGTCCCTGCAGAACATGGTCCTCGTCGGACACAGCCAGGGCGGACTCCTGGCCAAGCTCGCGCTGGTGCACATGGATGCCGAGGAGATCTGCGAGCAGGTCCTCGGCCAAACCCTGGAGGAATTGCGCCTCGACGAACAGGGCTACGAGCTCTTGCACCAGTGCTTCGACCTCGAGCCGCTGCCCTTCGTGGGGCGCGTCGTCTTCGTGGCGACGCCCCACCGCGGGAGCTACATCGCCGGCTCCTGGTTCTCGCGCCTCCTGGCCAAGCTGATCTCCGTGCCCGGGGAGGTCGCGAACACCTCCCAGCAGATCGTCCGCCAGGTCCCGAGGACACGCCTCCCCGGCGGCATGGAGTCGCACGTCCCGACGAGCCTCGACAACATGAACCCCGGCAATCCGGTGCTGCTGGTCCTGGCCGAGACGCCGATCGACCCGCGTGTCGAGGTGCACTCGATCATCCCGATCGGGGACGCATCGGAACCCGCGGGCGCGAGCGACGGCGTGGTGAAGTACGAGAGCGCGCACCTCGAGGGCGTGAACTCGGAGCTGCTGGTGCCTTCCAAGCACTCCTGCCAGTCGCATCCGCGCACGATCCTCGAGATCCGCCGCATCCTCTACGAGCACATCCAGTCGATTCAACGGCGAGACGCCGGGCAATCGATCGACGGCGAGACGCCGCGATCCCCCTGAGCCGTTCGGGCTAAGCGTCGGGCGCGCCGTAATTCAGCTCGAGGACGTGGGCTGCCGGCTCCGCGGCCGCGGGCAGGATCAGCAGCGGGAGGCGGTCGTAGTCCTCCTCCGACAGCACCTCGCCGTACTGGGAGTCGTGCAGGTCGGAGAGCTCGCCGCCCAGCGCGCGCGCGATCGCCGGAACGGTGTTCGAGTGACCGGCCACCACCGCGACCGCTCCCGGCGGAAGCGCGCGGAGGCGCTCGGCCGTGCCGGCGACGTCGCGAGCCGACAGCGGCTCCACCTCCACGCCGGTCGCCGCCGCGAGCGGCTCCAGCGTCAAGCGCGTGCGCTGGTACTCGGTGCAGAAGAGGTGCGTCACGCCGGCGTCGCCGAGCATGTGCGCGAGAGCCTCCGCGCGCGCGCGGCCCGGCTCGGAGAGCACGGGGTCCGGCCCGGGATCGGCGGCCTTCTCGGCGTGTCGCACGAGGAACACCGAACGCGGCGCGGTGTTCGCCGTGTTCGCCGGGCGCGTCGCGGCCCCGCCGTCCTCCTGAAAGGGAAGGACGAAGGGCGTCAGCAGAGCCAGCGGAGCGAGCGCGCGCAGGAGCTTGGAGGATGCGGTCTTCATCCGCGCATCCTCACGCCTGGCCGGCGCCGAGGCAAATCCGAGCAGCGGAGCTCCTCCCGCCGCGGGGGCCCGGCGCGACTCAAGGGACTCGCGCCGCTCGCCGGGGCGCGGTAGCGTGCGACCATGTCGGCCGAGGAGTCCCGCCGGGAGCCGTCGTCGGCTCCGGAGCCGCCGCCGCTCTCGCGCCTCCTCGGGCTGGCCCGCCCCCACGCCTCGGCGCTGGTCGCGGCCACCGCGCTGCTGCTCGTGGCGAGCGCCGCGGGACTCGCGACGCCGGCCCTCGCGGGTCGCGTGGTCGACGCCGCGCTCATCGAGCGCAGCGAGGAGCTCCTGAACCGCATCGTGCTGGCCCTCATCGCGCTGTTCGCGGTGCTGGGCGGCCTGTCCTACGGCGAGCACTACCTGCTGACCGCCACGGGCGCGCGCCTCCTGCGCAGCATGCGCGAGCGCGTGTTCTCGCACCTCGTCGGCCTCGCACCCGAGTTCTACGGCACGCGCCGCGTCGGCGAGCTGATGTCGCGCCTGGGGTCGGACCTCGCGGTCGTCCAGGGTGCTCTCACGCACCAGATCCCCGCCGGCATCCACGCCGCGCTGCGCTTCGTCGGCACGCTCGCGATCCTGCTCGTGCTGCACACGCGGCTGACGGCGGTGGCACTCCTCGTCGTTCCGCCCGTCGTGCTGCTCGCGGTCGCCTTCGGTCGCAAGCTCGAGCGCCTGTCCACCGAAGCCCAGGACGCGCTGGCGGCGACGGCGGCGCGCGCGGAGGAGACCCTGAGCGGCATCCGCACCGTGCAGTCGTTCCAGGGAGAGTCGTTCGAGGCGCGCCGCTACGGCGAGCGGCTCCGCGACCTGCTGGTCATCCAGCTGCGCAACGCGCGCGTCGGCGGCGGCTTCATCGGTCTGATGCAGTTCGCCGGGTTCGGAGCCTTCGCGATCGTGCTGGGGTACGGCGGTCGGTTGATGCTGCGCGGACAGCTGACGCCCGGCGAGCTGACCGCGTTCCTCCTCTACACGTTCTCGATCGCCATCTCGGTGGGCACCCTGGGTGGTCTCTACGCCGGCTACCGCGAGCTGCGCGGGGCCAGCGCGCGGATCTTCGAGATCCTCGACACCAGCACCACGATCGCCGAGGCGCCGGGGGCTCGGGCGCTGGAGAACGTGCGCGGAGAGGTCGCGTTCGAGGGGGTGTCGTTTCGCTATCCCGGCACGGAAGTCGACGCGGTCGCGGACCTCTCGCTGCGCGTCGCGCCGGGACGCGTGGTCGGGCTCGTGGGCCCGAGCGGCGCCGGCAAGAGCACGCTGTTCGCGCTGCTGATGCGCTTCCACGACGTGAGCGACGGCGCGGTCCGCGTCGACGGCCGGGACGTGCGCGAGGTCCGACTCGCCGACCTGCGCCGCGCGATCGGCGTGGTGCCGCAGGAGATCTTCCTCTTCAGCGACTCGGTCGCGGAGAACATCCGCTACGGCCGCCCCGAGGCCACCGACGAAGAGGTCCGGGCCGCGGCGCGCGCCGCCGGCGCGGACGAGTTCGTGCGCGCGCTGCCGAAGGCCTACGAGGAGCTGGTCGGGGAGCGCGGCGTCCGCCTCTCCGCCGGCCAGCGCCAGCGCATCGCGATCGCCCGCGCCTTCCTGCGCGACCCGGCGATCCTGCTGCTCGACGAGGCCACGAGCTCGCTCGACCCCGAGTCCGAGGAGCAGGTGCGCCGCGCCCTGGAGGAGCTCCTCGAAGGCCGCACCACCCTCGTGATCGCCCACCGCCTCGCCACGGCGCAGCGCGCGGACGAGATCCTGGTGCTGGACGGTGGCCGCATCGCGGGCCGTGGGACCCACGCCGAACTCTTCGCGGGCAACGACCTCTACCGGCGCTACTGGAAGCTCCAGTCGCTGCGTGGAGGGCCGGACGAAGGCTCGGGTCGCGAGGACGAAGGACGGGAGTCGGAGTAGGTACCTCGATCGCCTGGAGGACCCTTCGTCCGGACCGCCGGGACCCCGAGCGGCGGCACCGCCTCCTCCCCGCCGTTGCGCGAGGGACCCCCGATCCGTTAGCTTCGGCCCGTCTCGGCCGAGAGTCGTATCGATGCAGGAGAACAGCGTGAAAAAGGGCGTCCGTTTGGCCATCGCCGGCGTGGGAAACTGCGCGAGCTCACTGATTCAGGGGCTGGAGTACTACCGGGATCGGGCGCCCGACTCCGTGGCCGGCCTGATGCACACGGACATCGGCGGCTACGGCATCACCGACGTGATCCCGGTCGCCGCGTTCGACGTCGACCGCCGCAAGGTCGGTCAACCGCTGCACGAGGCCGTGTTCGCCAAGCCCAACTGCACGACGGTGTTTCAGAGCGAGCTGCCCGACTTCGGCGTCACCGTCCAGATGGGACCGGTGCTCGACGGCGTGGCGGATCACATGGCGCGCTACCCCGAGGACCAGGCCTTCCGCGTCGCCGACGAGGCTCCGGTCGACCTCGTCGCCGCGCTGAAGGAATCCCGCGCCGAGGTCCTCGTCTGCTACCTGCCGGTTGGTTCGGAAGAGGCCGTGCGCACGTACGCGCGCGCCTGCCTCGAGGCCGGCGTGGCCATGGTGAACTGCGTCCCCGTGTTCATCGCCAGCCATCCGGAGTTCGCCGAGGAGTTCAAGCGCCGCGGCCTCCCGATCGTCGGCGACGACATCAAGAGCCAGTTCGGCGCGACGATCCTGCACCGCATCATCGCGCGCATGCTCTGCGATCGCGGGGTGGGTCTCGAACGCACCTACCAGCTCAACACGGGCGGCAACACCGACTTCATGAACATGCTCGAGCACTCGCGGCTCGAGTCGAAGCGCGTGTCCAAGACCGAGTCCGTGCAGTCGCAGCTGGACCTGCCGCTCGAGCCCGACAACATCCACATCGGCCCGTCCGACTACGTGGCGTGGCAGCGCGACAACAAGGTCTGCTTCCTGCGCCTCGAGTGGAACGGCTTCGGCGACGTCCCCATGAACCTCGAGGCGCGCCTCAGCGTCGAGGACTCGCCCAACTCCGCGGGCGTCGTCATCGACGCCGTGCGCTGCGCGAAGCTCGCGCTCGACCGCGGCCTCTCCGGACCGCTGGAGGAAGTCTCGGCCTACACGATGAAGCACCCGCCGCGGCAGATGCGCGACTCGGATGCGCGCGAAGAGCTCGAGCGCTTCCTGGAGCAACCGTCCTCCTCGCCCCTGCAAGCCGCCGTCTGACCGCGCCGCGAGACCGCAGCACGCCGAGGCGCGCGACCTCGTCGCCGACGCCATGGATCCCGCCGCCCTCCACGCCGCCGTTCACGCGTTCGACCCGGACGTGCCGATCGAGTCTGCCTGGATGCCGCCGTCGGCCTGGTACGTCGAGCCCGAGGTCTACGAGCTCGAGCGCCGCGGAGTGTTCGCCTGCACGTGGCAGCCGGTGGCGCGCCTGGAGAGCCTGAGCCAGCCGGGCTCGTACACCAGCGGCTGCCTCGCGGGTGAGCCGTGGGTCGTGGTGCGCGGCGAGGACGGCGAGCTGCGCGCGTTCCACAACGTCTGCCGCCACAAGGGCCGCGAGGTCGTCCAGGGCAGCGGGCGCGCAGACGAGCTCGTGTGCGGCTACCACGCCTGGCGCTACGGCCTCGACGGCGCGCTGCGCAGCGCGCCGCGCATGGCCGGCGTCCGCGACTTCGAACGCGGGGAGATGTCGCTCGCCCCGCTGCGCGTCGAGGCCTGGGGCCGCTGGGCCTTCGTGAACGCCGACCTCGACGCCGCGCCGCTCTCCACGAGCCTCGCGGCCCTGCACGCGCCGCTCGAAGCCGGTGGCTGGGAAGCGCTGAAGTTCGCGCGCACCGCGTCGTGGGAGCTCGACTGCAACTGGAAGGTGTACGTCGACAACTACCTCGACGGCGGCTACCACATTCCCCACATGCACCCCACGCTCGACGCGCAGATCGACATGGAGACGTACCGCACCGAGACGTACGACGCGTTCTCGATCCAGTCCTGCGGCTCCTCCGGCGAGCGCGACGAGCGTATCGACTACGACGCGAGCGAACGCATCGGGTCGGGCACGATCTACGCCTGGATCTACCCCAACTTCATGCTGAATCGCTACGGGCCGTGCCTCGACTCGAACCTCGTCGTGCCGCTCGGTCCGAACCGCTGTCGGGTGGAGTACGAGTTCTACTTCCTGGAGACCGAGGGCCCCGCGGCGCAGCGCTTCATCGACGAGAGCGTCGCGCAGAGCGACGTGACCCAGCGCGAGGACGTCGCCATCTGCGAGTCGGTGCAGGTCGGCCTGGGCTCGAGCGCGTACGACCGCGGCCGCTACGCACCGCGCGTGGAGATCGGCGAGCACCACTTCCACGGTCTGCTCGCGCGCGACCTGCGACGGGCCCTCGCGTTCCGTTCCCGGTAGCGGGGTCCCGGTAAGGGGTATCCCTGAGCCGGAGGCCCGATTCCGGGCCTCGCGCGCGATTCTCGTCGCGCGGGCCGGTGCGCCGCGTCCGCTCGATACAATCCGCGCGTCTCTCGGGGGGAAGTGCTCACTACCTTCAAGCACGAAATAGAAACGAGAGGACACTCCCATGAAGAACGCGAAGATGTTCGCCGCCTTCGGACTCGGTATCGCCACCACCGCGCTGGTCTCGGCCGCGTTGCCCGCGCAGGAAGAAGCTGGAGGCCGCGCCGTCGAAGCCTCCGCCATGGACGACATGTCCATGAAGGCCACGAAGCCCGGCCCCATGCACCGGCGGCTGGCACCGCTCGTGGGCAAGTGGCACATGCAGGTGAAGTACCGCATGAGTCCCGACGGCGAGTGGATGGAGTCGACCGCCGACGCCACGCGCGAATGGATGTACGACGGACGCTTCCTCGCCGAGAAGGTCCACGGCGAGATGCCGATGGGCCCCTTCGAGGGCATGGCCCTGATGGGCTACGACAACGTCCGTGAAGAGTACGTCTCCGTCTGGATCGACAACACCAGTACCGGCATCCACGTCGGCACCGGCGCCGCGCTCGATCGCGAGAACGTCATCGAGACCGAGGGCATGACCTCCAACTCCATGACCGGCGAGAAGGAGCAGTGGTTCCGCGACCGCGTGGAGATCAAGTCGAACGACGAGAACCTCTACCAGTCGTTCCACAAGGGCCCCGACGGCCGCGAGTACATGGCCATGGAGATCGTCTGCACGCGCAAGTGACGCGCGAACGGGACCGACCGCGAACAGGGCGGGGCTCCCCGGGGGCTCCGCCCTCCCCGTAGGGCCGTCGACCCCGCCCGTCCGAACCCGCCCATCCGAACCCGCCCACCCGAACCCGCCCACCCGAACTCGCCCATCCGACCCGGTCGGCCGAGATCCGGTCCGATGGGCCGAGATCCGCTGCGGGAGGCCGCTCGCCCCCCGACCCGGCCGGCTGGTGCCGGGCGGGAGTTCGCCGGCGCCGGGCCCCGCGCTGGCCAGCGCGCCCTCCCTGTGAAAGGATCCCGCCTCCGCGCGGACGT
>CAYGPA010000003.1:1417-13743 GCA_964351535.1 uncultured Planctomycetaceae bacterium | reverse complement strand
CCCGCGCTGGCCAGCGCGCCCTCCCTGTGAAAGGATCCCGCCTCCGCGCGGACGTCGATCCGCGCGGCCGAGACGACCCCCCCCATGAACTGGCTGCTGCAAGCGTCGATCGGCACGTTCCTGCTTTGCCTGGCGGGCGGCCTGGTCCCGTTCGTGTTCCGTCGCACCGATCGCCTGCAGCACCTCCTGATCGCCTTCGCGACCGGGGTCTTCCTCGGCGCGACGTTCCTGCACCTCTTGCCCGCGGTCGCCGAGATCACGGCGGCGCACGACGCCGAGGACGAGGCGCGCTCCTCGCTCTGGCTGGTCGTGCTGTTCGCCGTGCTGGCGCTCTACCTGATCGAGAACCTGACGATCCACCGCGGCGCGCACCGCGTAGCGGGACACGGAGCGCACGACGACCTGCACCGCCACCGCACGGTCGGCTTCGCCACGCTGTTCGGGCTGTCGGTCCACGCGTTCACGAGCGGGTTCAGCCTGAGCGCCGCGGTCGAGACCCCGGAGCTGCGCGGACCGATGCTGGCCTCGATCCTGAGCCACAAGTCCGTCGAGAGCTTCTCCCTGACCGCCGTGTTCCTGCTCGCCGGCCTGCAGAAGCGCACGGTGCTCGCGCTGGTGGTCGGGTTCTCGCTCGTCACGCCGCTCGGCGTCTGGGTCGGCGCCTGGCTCGTCCCGAGTCTCGACGGCTTCGGCCTGCACGTCGTGACGGCGCTGGCCGCGGGCACGTTCCTGTTCGTGGCGCTCTGCGACCTGCTCCCGGAGGTCTTCCACCACCAGGAGGACGCCTGGAAGAAGAGCCTGCTGATCGTCGCGGGAGTCTCGACCGGCATGCTGGTCCACGCTCTCGGCCACTGAGCGGCCCGCGAGCTCCCGAGGGCCGCCTTCGTCCCACTTCCGCCGACGCCTGCCCCCTAGTGCGCATGGGTGCGCAGGCCGGCGGTTCCTACGATGGAGGGCGTAGGAGGTTCGTACCATGAACGACTCGAAGTTCCGCAGCATCGTGGTGGGAGTCGACGGCAAGGGACTCTCCAAGCACGCCGTCGAGCGCGCCTTCGGGCTCGCGAGCCGCTTCGACGCGCACCTGCACTTCGTGCACGCGCTCGAGGTCTACTGGCCGATGATGAAGGCCGAGGACATGGCGCAGGCGGAGTCCGCCGCGCTGGTCCACGCGCACGCCGAAGCCGGTCGCGTGATCCAGGCGGCCTGCAACCACGTCGGCGCCGACTACCCGGACGCGGAGGAGAAGCTGAAGGTCCTGCCGGGGCCGCCGGCCAAGGTGCTCCTCGAGGCGGCCGAACGGCACGCCGCGGACCTGATCGTGCTGGGGCCCCACGCCAAGCGCTCGCTGTTGGACTTCGGGAGCACGAGTCGCGTGCTGCTCTCCCGAGCGCCGGCGCCGGTCTGGACGCAGATCGGCCCCGCGGAACCCATTCAGCGGATCGTCGTGTCGACGGACTTCTCGTCGCACAACCAGCCCGCGCTGCTCTTCGCGCGCGACGTGGCGGAGAAACTCCACGCCGAGCTCGAGGTCGCGCACTGCTACGCGCCGCCGGCCTTCGCCTACTCCGGAGCGGTGGAGGGCACGCCCACGCCGACCTACGCCGTCGAGGCCGAGCGCGAAGCCGCGCGCGAGCAGCTCGAGCGCGCCACGGTCGGACCCGCGTGGAAGTCGGTGAAGCTGCGCAAGACGTTCCTCGAAGGCGACCCCGTCGAGGAGCTCACGCGACTCGCGCACGAGGCCGACCTGCTCGTACTCGGAACCCACGGTCGGACCGGCCTCTCACGCTTCTTCCTCGGCAGCGTGGCCTACGCGGTGCTGAAGCGCGTCGACAAGCCCGTCGTCGTCGTCCCGAGCGCCGAGATGCAGTGGTTGCTGGACGCGCACGACGAGTGAGCGACCCGCCGGGCCGGGTCCACGCTACTTCCTCGAGACAGGGCTCACGAAGTCCTTCGGCTTGACCGTCAAGAGCGACGCGTCGAGCCGGTAGATCAACCGCTCGGCCGTGTTCCCGATCAGCAGGCCCGGCACGCCCGCGCGCGACACGGTTCCCAGCACGACCAGGTCGGGGTCCTTCTCGCGCGCGGCCTCCACGATGAAGCGCGAGGGCGCGTCGCAGGCGACCAGCGCGTGCGCTCGATCGCCGAGCGCCGCGAAGTCCGGCAGCGCCTGGATGTGCTCCTTCGCCGCCGCCGACAGCTTGCTGCGCTCCGCGCGGACCTCGTCGGGGCTCATGCGCGACGCGGAGAGCTGGAGGGCCATCGACATCTGCCAGGCGTGAGCCACGTAGAGCTCGCTCTCGTCCGCTCGGGCCACGAAGCCACCCCAGGCCACGGCGTCGTCCCCGACGGCGGAGAGATCCGTGGCGGCGAGCACGCAGCGATGCCGCAGCGAGTGGTCGGGTCGCACTACCCACACGGGACCGGGACAGTTGCGGACGAGCCGCATCGAGACACTGCCCATGCGCCGATCGCTCCAGCGCGACTGGTTGCGCTTGGCGACGACGACCAGGTCGTTGCGGCCGTCCACGACGCGCAGCGTCATCTCCAGCCAGGGCCGCTGGTCGGTGACTTCGAGCCCCCACGCGACGCCGGGCGCGGCGCATTGCTCGCAGAGTTCCGACAGGGTCCCCTCCAGCTGGCCGACCCGCTCGCCGGCATCCGGCTCGAAGAGGCCGTCGTCGTCGACCCAGGTGGAGTGCAGGAAGTCGAGCCCCGCGCCGGTCTGGGACGCGAGCCAGAACGCACGCCGGACCGCGGCGCGGCTGCCGAAGGTCAGCACACCCGCCTCGTCGACGTCGACGCCCACCAGGATTTTCTTCAGCTGCATGGCGATGCCTCCACGACCAGATTAGGCGATGCCCACGTCCGGAAACCAGTCGCGGAGCACAGAAGCTGTCGACGCCGGCCGACCGGTGCCGGAACCGCGACGGCCGGCGGGTGAGGGCGCGGGGCAGCCCCTACGGCGCTGTTCGCAGTCGGCAGGGCCAATCTTCGCAGGCCCGTTCGGGGCGCGAGCGTCGTTCGGGTGAATAGACCATGATGGGACGACCATGGCGAACTCGGGCATCCGCATCGGTTTCCACGGCGCCGCGGGGACGGTGACCGGCTCGCGCTTCCTGGTCGAGACCGAGGGGCGCCGGTTCCTCGTCGACTGCGGCCTGTTCCAGGGCTTCAAGGCGCTGCGGAGGCGCAACTGGAAGCGCCCGCCCTTCGACCTCGCGAAGCTCGACGCCGTCCTGCTCACTCACGCGCACATCGACCACAGCGGCTACCTGCCCGTGGCGGTGCGCGACGGCATGTCCGGTCCGATTCACGCGACGAAGGCGACGCGCGACCTCTGCGAGGTGCTGCTCCCCGACTCCGGATACATCCACGAGGAGGACGCTCGGCGCGCCAACGCCAAGGGCTACTCGAAGCACTCGCCGGCGCTGCCGCTCTACACCGCGGCCGACGGCGAGCGCGCCGCGGACCGCATCCGGCCCGTGGGGAGCGACGGCGAGGTCGAGATCGGTCGCGTGCGCGCGCGCTTCCAGGACGCGGGGCACATCCCAGGAGCGTCGAGCATCCTGGTGCAGGCGGGCGGCACGACCGTGCTGTTCTCGGGCGACCTCGGGCGACCCGACGACCTGATGATGACGCCCCCCGAGCCCCCCGGAGCTCCGGACTGGGTCGTGCTGGAGTCGACCTACGGCGACCGCCTGCACCCCGACGTCGACCCGGTCGAGCTGCTCGGCGACACGCTGCGCCCGACGCTCGAGCAAGGAGGCACGGTCTTGATCCCCGCGTTCGCGGTGGGTCGCTCCCAGTCCGTGCTGCTCGCGCTGCACCGCCTGCTCTCCGACGGCCGGCTGCCGAGAGTGCCGATCCACCTCGACAGCCCGATGGCCACGCGCGTCACCGGCCTGTACGAACGGCACTACAAGGAGCATCGGCTGACCGCCGAGGAGTGCGCCGCGGCCTGTGCGAGCGCACAGTTCACGGCGACCCCGGAGGACTCCAAGGCGATCGACAAGGCCGGCGGGCCGCGGATCGTCGTCTCGGCCAGCGGAATGCTCACGGGCGGGCGCGTGCTGCACCACGTCAAGGCCTTCGGGCCCGACCCGCGCAACCTCATCGTGCTGCCCGGCTTCCAGGCTCCGGGGACGCGCGGCGCAGCGCTCGCCGAGGGTGCCGACCAGCTGAAGATTCACGGGCGCTACGTGCCCATCGCGGCCCAGGTCGCGGCGCTGCCGATCCTCTCGGCGCACGCGGACCGCGACGAGCTGATCGACTGGCTCGCGCGCTGCGAGCGTCCGCCGCGCGGCGTGTTCCTCGTTCACGGAGAGCCCGCCGCGCTCGACTCCCTGCGGGTCGCGATCGCCGACCGCCTCGGATTCCCCGTCGAGGTCGCCGATCAGGGCGAGGTCGTCGACCTCGAGTAGCCGCGGCTCGAGTCAGCGCCTCGCCCGCTGCAGGAGCGCCTGGCCGACCACCAGCGGCACCGTGCTGGCCGCGGCGACCAGTCCCCAGCCCGCGAGGCCCGGGTCTGCGATCTGCAGGACGTCCGCGATCGGCGCGATGGCGACCGCCAGGAAGAGCAGCACGGCGCAGAGCAAGAGCGCCCCCCACACCCACGGGTTGCGCGCGACGTCGTTCGAGAGGAGCCCGGAGCCCGGCGAGCGCATGTTGAACACGTGCGCGAGCTGAGCGAAGGCCAGCGCCTGGAACGAGACGGCCGCGACCTGGTCGGAGGGCAGCTCCAGCGCGTGGATGGCGAGGGCGCGCGCGCCGAGAACGCTCGCGCTGATCACGGCTCCGTACACGGCGATCGAGCGCCACGAAGCGCGCGTCAGGATCGGCTCGCGCGGGTCGCGCGGCGGTCGCTCCAGCTCGCGCCCGTCGCCCTCGCCGAAGGCCAGCGCGAGGGCCGGGAAGACGTCCGTGACGAGGTTCAGGAAGAGGATCTGGAGCGGCAGGAGCGGCAGCGGACCCTTCAGCGCGGTACCCGCCGCGACCACGGCGATCTCGCTCACGTTGCAGGACAGCAGGTAGACGACGAACTTGCGCAGGTTCGCGAAGATGATGCGGCCCTGCTCGATCGCGGAGACGATCGACGCGAAGGCGTCGTCGGTCAGGACCATGTCCGCGGCCTCGCACGCGACCTGCGTCCCGCGCCGCCCCATGGCGATGCCGATGTCGGCCTTCTTCAGCGCCGGCGCGTCGTTCACGCCGTCTCCGGTCATCGCGACGACGTATCCGGCGCGCTGCCAGGCCGCGACGAGCTGCAGCTTCTGCTCCGGCGTCACGCGCGCGTAGACCGTGGCGTCGAGGAGCTCCTCGTCGGCGGCCGACCCGGAGGACGCGTGAGCGGCGAGCTGCGAACCGTGGACGACCCGCGCCGCTCCCCCGCCATCCACGAGCCCCCCGCTTCCCACGAGCCCCCCGCTTCCCAGGAGCCCCCCGCTTCCCAGGAGCCCCCCGCTTCCCAGGAGCCCTACGGCGGCGGCGATGCTCGCAGCGGTCGCGGGCTGATCCCCCGTGACCATCACCACGCGCACGCCCGCCGCGCGGCACGCGTCGAGCGCCGCGCGCACCTCGGCGCGCGGCGGGTCGGCGAGGCCCACGAGGCCCAGCAGGACGAGGTCGGCGAAGGGCGGGTCCTCCGCGGCGCGGACCTCGCCGCGTGCGAGGCACAGCACGCGCAATCCCCCGGCGGCGAGGCTTTCGCTGCGCTCGGCCCAGGCGCTGCGCGCGGCGTCGTCGAGCTCGCGCTCCTCGCCGTCGGGACCCAGCACGCGCGCGCAGTCCGCGAGCACGGCCTCGGTCGCTCCCTTGGCCGCGACGCGCAGCGCGGACGCTCCGTCGCTCTGCGCCGGGTCTTGCACCGGAGCGTGCACCGGAGCGTGCACCGTGGCCATGCGCATCGTCTGCGAGTCGAAGGCCTCCTCGCGAACCTCGGGGAAGCGCGCGAGCAGGTCGTCCCGCTCGATGCCGGCCGCGCGTCCGGCCAGCAGCAGCGCCAGCTCGGTCGGATCGCCGACGCCCTCGTCCCCCTCCCCCAGCGCAGCGCCGTTGCACAGCACGCCGGCCTCGAGCAGCGCTTGCAGCGCGGGATGGTCCACGTCCTCCCCCAGCTCGAACCCCGCGCCCTCGAGCTCGACCCGGCGCACCCGCATGCGGTTCTCGGTCAGCGTGCCGGTCTTGTCGGTGAAGACGACGTTGGTCGCGCCCAGGGTCTCCACGGCCGAGAGTCGGTTCAGGAGCGCGTTGCGACGCGCCATGCGAAACATCCCGCGCGCGAGCGCCATGGTGGCGACGATCGGCAGGCCCTCGGGGATCGCGGCGACGGCCAGCGCGATCCCGGTCTCCACCATGAGGAGCACCGGCTGACCCCCGGCCACTCCGAGCCCCGTCGTCGCCAGCGCGACGACGATCGCGACCAGCATCAGGCGGTGCCCCAGACCGTCGAGGCGTCGCTCGAGCGGCGTGCGCTCCTCGTCGGCCTCCGCGACCAGGCGCGCGATCTGCCCGAGCTCCGTGGACATCCCCGTCGCGAGGACGAGCCCCTCGCCGGTGCCGCGCGCGACGGCCGTGCCCTTGAAGAGCATCGAGGTACGCTCCGCGAGCGGCGCGTCGACGGCGGCCGGCGCCACGGACTTGCCGACGGGCAGCGACTCCCCGGTCAGCGTCGACTCGTCGGCCTCGAGCTTCGAGGCCTGCAGGAGCCGCGCGTCGGCGGTGACGACGTCGCCCGCCTCCACGAGCAGCACGTCCCCGGGTACGAGCTCGGTGGCGGCGATCTCCTGCTCCCGGCCGTCGCGCCGCACGCGCGTGCGCACGGTGCCCAGCGCGCGCAGGGCCTCCATCGAGCGCACCGCGCGCAGCTCGGTCACGAAGCCGATGGCGGCGTTCAGGAGCAGCACGAGCACGATGGCGAGCGCCTCGACCGTCTCGCCGAAGGCGAAGGCCACGACGGCGGCCACGGCGAGCAGGGCGACGATCCAGCTCGCGAACTGCCCGGCGAGCAGCCGCCAGGCGCTCGGTGCGCGCACCTCGCGCAGGCGGTTCGGACCGTGCGCCGCGAGGCGCCGCGCGACCTCGGCGGCGCCGAGTCCCACGGCGGGATCGACGCCGGACTCGCTCTGGATGCGTTCGAGGTCCCAGGACCAGGGGGAGGCGTCGCGCGATTCGGCCATGGACGGATCCTAAGGGGGAACGTGCCCCGAGGTCCCTGCGCAACCGTTCGGTGGTGGGTCGACCGCGCTGCACGTCCGGCCTCCGGCGGCTGCGGACCCGCTCCGGGCCCCGCAGCGCCGTCGCCGGCACGCGGTGCGCCGAGGCTTGTGACGTGAGTCGGCGCGAGCGGAATGCGATACTCGCAGGCAATGACCGCCATCGTCACGATCGCCGCGCTGACCCTCGCAGCCTCCTTCGTCTGCTCGCTCCTCGAGGCCGCCCTCTACACGCTCACGCCGTCGCAGATCGAGCTCATGCGCCGGCGCGGCGGAAGCGGCGTCCAGCGCCTCGCCCGGTTCCGCACGGACGTCGAAGAGCCCATCGCAGCGATCCTGACGATCAACACGATCGCCCACACGGTCGGCTCGGCGTGGTGCGGGGCGATGGTCGGCGAGCAGTTCGACAGCGGCGCCGTCGGCATCTTCGCCGGCGTGTTCACGTTCCTCGTCCTGGTCATCACGGAGATCATTCCGAAGAGCCTCGGGGTGCGCTTCGCGCCCGCGCTGGGTCCGTGGATCGCCTGGCCCATCCAGGCGATGATCTGGATCGCCCTGCCCGTCGCGCGGCCCGCCAAGATCGCCATGCGGCTCTTGACGGGCGGCCACCGCGTGGAGGGGCCCTCCGAGGACGAGGTGCTGCTGTTCTCCAAGCTCGCGACCCAGCACGGGTCGATGCGCCCCGAGGAGCACGAGTGGCTGCGCAACGCGCTGCGCCTCGACCGCGTGACCGCCAAGGACCTGCGCACGCCGCGCCGCGTGGTGGAGTCCTTTCCCGCCGACACGCCGATCCGCGACCTGGCGCAGCAGGGTTCGAAGTGGACGCACAGCCGGGCTCCGCTCTACGAGAACGACGACCCCGAACAGGTCGTCGGCCTGGCCTTCCGGCGCGAGGTGTTCGACGCCGCCCTCGCGGGTCGCGAAGGCCTGACGCTGCGCGACGTGATGCACCCGATCCGCTTCGTTCCCGAGGACATGCCCGCCCACGAGCTGCTCGACTTCTTCATCCAGGAGCGCAAGCACATGGTGGCGATCGTCGGCGAGTACGGGGGCTTCCAGGGCGTCGTGACGCTCGAGGACGTGCTCGAATGCCTGCTGGGCACGAAGATCGTCGACGAGCACGACCAGGTCGAGGACATGCAGGAGCACGCCCGCCGCACGAATCCGCGGGCCGAGGGCTGACCGCGTCGGCGCCGCGTCACCCCCGTCGCTACGCACAACGACGAATTCCCGTGCGGCGCGCGGCGCACGCGCCGCCCGCGCGGGATGACGATTCCGAAACCGAGCGAACTCGGGCGCGCACGCGTGCGATCCGCATGGCCTGCCGGGCTAGGATCGAGCTCGGGCCCCTCCCCTCGTCGCCACGCCATGACTCCCTCGATCCTCCCTTCGCGCGCCGCGATCGCGGCCTGCGGGCTGCTGTTCGCCGCGCACCTCGCCGCCGCCTCCGCCGCGCGCGGCCCGTCGCTCGCGGCGGCGCCCGCGGCGGCGCCCGCCGCCCAGGAGGCGCCCGGGCCGGCCGTGCTCGAGTCGGACTCCTGCGCGCTCTGCCACTCGAACGTCGACACGGCCGCGGCCATGCGCGACGCGCGCGGTCGGGGCGTCTCGCCCTACGACCTGTGGGCCGGGACGATGATGGCCAACTCGACCCGCGACCCGCTGTGGCGCGCCGCCGTCTCCGCGGAGGTCGCCGCGAACCCCGAACACCGCGCGATGATCGAGGCGGAGTGCCTGCGCTGCCACGCGCCCATGGCGCACCACGTCGGTCTGGACGAGCACGACACGGGCACGTTGATGCACGTGCTCGACTGCGACGCGCGCATCGGCGACCTGGCGCGGGACGGCGTCTCGTGCACGATCTGCCACGGCATCGCGCCGGACGGACTGGGGACGCCCGCGACCGAGTCCGGGCACTTCCGCCTGAACGACGAGATGCGCCTCTTCGGACCCTACGCGGCGCCGTTCGAGAACCCGATGCGCATGCACACGGGCTTCACGCCGACCCACGGCGAGCACGTGACCGAATCCGCGCTGTGCGGGTCGTGCCACACGCTCGAGACGACCGTCTTCGACACGGAGGGACAGCCGCGGGACGCGCGCTTCCTGGAACAGGCGCCGTACCTCGAGTGGCGCAACTCCGACTTCCGCGACGAGGGCGAGGACCGCGGCCCGCGCGCGGCGAGCTGCCAGCACTGCCACTTGCCGCGCACCGACGACGCCGGCGCTCCGCTGGCCACGCGCATCGCGCGCAACCCGATGGGCTTCGACTTCCCGCCACTCGACGCGCGCACGCCGTTCGGCCGCCACGTGCTGGTCGGCGGCAACACGCTCGTGCTCGGCATGCTGCGCGACCACGCCGAGGAGCTGCGCGTGCGCGCGCCCGACGGCGCGGTGGAGGCCGCGCTGGAGGCGACGCGGCGGCAGCTGCGCCACGACACGGCGTCGATCTCGCTGGATAGCGTCGAGCGCGCAGGTCGCTCCCTCTCGTTCACCGCCGCCGTCGTGAACCGGACCGGCCACAAGCTGCCGACGGCGCACCCCACGCGCCGCGCGTGGCTGCGCGCGATCGTACGCTCCGCCGACGGGAGCGTGGTGTTCGCCTCGGGCGCCGTCGACGCCGCCGGGCGCATCCTGGGCGCGGGCGGTCGGCCGCTCCCGTCCGAGCGCGCGGGCGGACCGATCGAACCCCACCGCGACGTCGTGCGCGCCGCGGACGAGGTCGCGACCTACCAGGCCGTTCCCGCGGACGTCGACGGTCGCCCGACGCACACGCTGCTGCGCGCCGCGTCGTGGTACGTCGACGACCGCCTGCTGCCCGCCGGCTGGAGCGCGGAGCACCCCGAGGCCGCGCGCACGGCGCCCGTCGGGACGGCGGCCGACGCGGACTTCATCGGCGGCGGCGACCGCGTGCACTACACGCTCGAGCTGCCGGACGACGTCACCGGACCGGTCTCGATCGAGGTCGCGCTGCTCTACCAGCCGCTCAGCGCGCGCTGGGCCGCGGAGCTCTTCCGCTGGGAGACCGCCGAGACCGAGCGCTTCCGGCGCATGTACGAGGCCGCCGACCGGACCCCCGAGATCCTGACCGCGGCGACGGCGACCGAGTAGCACCCCGCGCAGGGTCAGCGATCGGGGCGACGCGCGCGCTCCCGCGTTCCGCGGCATAGGATGGAGGCCCGAGAAGGTCTTCGCATGTCGAACCGAGTGCTGCTGTACGCAATCGTGGGGATCGGTGCCGCGATCGGCGTGGTCGCCTGGCGGATCGCGGGCGAGTCGGCCCCCGCGGCTCCGCTCGCGGCCGAGGCCGCGCCGGCGGCGTCGACGCACGAAGCTCCTTCCACGGAGCTCGTCCCGCTCGCGAAGAAGGCTCCGTCGACCGCCGAGGCGCCCGCGGCGAGCCCCGACCCCGTCGTCGAGCGCAGCGAGGTCGCGGGCGCCTACGAGCAAGAGCTGGCCGAAGGCCACTGGGTCGAGGGCCGCGTCGTGTTCCCGCCGGACACGCCGCTCGACGAGGAGGTCTTCGTCCGCGCGACGGGACGCAAGCTTGAGCACGGCGACGCGCACCGCGTGCGCGTCGAGGCCGACGGCCGCTTCCGCGTGGCCTTCGCGAAGAAGACGCGCAAGGGCAAGCTGGAGCTCGACGCGCGCTACCTGTACGTCGAGAAGCCGGCGCGCTTCGACGTGCGCGACGCCGAGCCCCAGGTGCTCGAACCGCAGCTCGGCGGCCGGATCCGCGGTCGGGTCGTGCTGCCGGGGGGCTCGCCGGTCCCCGAGGCGGAGCTCTCCGGTAAGACTCTCACGCTGATCGGAACGGATCGAGGAGGCGAAGGCCTCCAGCGGACGGCGAAGATCGAAAGCGATCTGACCTACGACCTCGGCGGGCTGCCCGCGGCGCTCGCTTACATCGTCTCGTTCACGCCTGAGGGACTGCAGCCCGTCTGGGTCTCCTCCCTGCGGGTCGATGCAGGTGGAACGACCGAGCTGGACCTCGAGCTCGGCGTGGGCGTCTCGCTCGCGGGTCGCGTCGTCGACGAGGATGGGAACCCGATCGCCGGCGTCGGCCTGCGCGCGCACGCCGAGTTGAACCGAGACTACGACCCGACCTCCTGGCGCAGCGAGAAGAGCGAGGACGACGGCGAGTTCCGGATCGAGGGCGCCGCGCCCGGCAAGCTCACGCTGCGGGCGACGAAGCGCGGTTTCGAGGATCTCGAGGTCGAGCTCGGAGTGCTCGCGGACCGTCACGTCGAGTCCGATCTGGAGCTCGTGCTGTCGAGCGGCTTCGCGATCGCCGGTCGCATCACGTGGCCCGACGGCACGCCCGCGGAGAAGGCCTACGTCTCGATGCACGCGAGCTCCAGCCGCTTCTGGCGCACTCCCGAGACGTGGACGACCGACGCCGAGGGACGCTTCTGCGCCTCCGGCCTCCAGGACGAGGAGTACACGGTCGTGGCCACCGCGACGCGCACCGAGCAGGTGCTCGTCGTCAGCAAGGTCACGGGCCGCGAGCGACCGCGCAAGCGCAAGGTCCCGCTGCGCGCGAGCGCGAAGGGAGTGGCCGCGGGCACCGAGGGCCTCGAGCTCGTGCTCGATACCGGCATGCGGATGCGCGGTCGGGTCGTGGACGACCTGGGCGCGCCCCTCGATCGCTTCCAGGTCGTAGCGGTGCGCGGCTCGGCGTCGAGCTCCTGGAACGGGCTGCGCCAGGACAAGCGCAGCGGCTCGTTCCGCGATACCGGGGGCGAGTTCGAGCTGCCGGGCTTCGAGGAGGGCGAGTGGGTCGTCCATGCGACCGCGTCGGGTTACGGCACTTCCGCGACCGTCGAGCTGCACGCGCCGGAGGAGCTCGAGGGGGTCCTGCTCCAGTGCGGGCGCACGGGCTCGGTCACCGGCATCGTGCGCGCGCCGTCCGGAGCGCCCGTGCCGGGGGCCACGGTCTGGCTCGAGGCCAAGTGGACGAAGCGCCTCACGCGCAGCGACATGGAACTCGAGACGCTCACCGACGAGGGGGGTGCGTTCGCTTTCGACGAGGTCAACCCCGGCTCGGTCACGCTGCTGACCGAGGCTCCCGGGGCGGCGCGCTCCGAGCTCCTGGAGCTCGAGGTCGGCCCGGCCCAG
>CAYGPA010000003.1:0-1407 GCA_964351535.1 uncultured Planctomycetaceae bacterium | reverse complement strand
GGGGATCGAGCTCGAGCTGCGCGTCGGCGGTCGGATCGTCGTCGAGGTCACCGGAGCGGACGCCGCTGGAAAGAGCGTCGACGTGAGTCCCCGCGGGGCGGGTTCCAGTCGGCAGGTCCTGACCGACGAGCGGGGGCTGGCCACGATCCGCGACCTGCCGCCCGGCTCGTACGCGATCACCGCCCACCCCTCGAAGGCCGAGATCGCGGCCCTCGCAGGCACGGGCGGGAACTCGAGCGCGTCTCGGGTCCTGATGCGGCGCGCGGAAGTCGAGCTCTCCGCCGGCGAGACCGTTCACGTCACCCTCGCCCCGAACGAGGCGTCTCCTGTCCACCTGACCGGCAAGGTCGTCGCCGGGGACGCCCCCTTCGGAACGGGCAACGTGTGGTCGCGCGCCAAGGACGGAACGGGCCACGCCACGACTCGCACCGACTCGGAGGGCCGCTACGACCTGTACCTGGCGGCACCCGGCGAGTACGTGGTGAGCTTCCGACAGTGGGAGTCGGGCATGAACTACGAGACATCGCTGACCGTGCCCGACGTGGAGACCTTCGAGTTCGACGTCCAGTTCCCGGTCGGGAGCCTCTCGGGCCGCGTTCTCGGCCCGGACGGTCGACCCCTCGCCTTCCTCCCGGTCCAGGCGCGAAGCTCCACCAAGAAGAACACCTGGCAGGCCTCGTCGGGCATCGCGACGACCGACGAGGACGGCCTGTACGAGATTGATCCTCTGCCGGCCGGCACCTACGACGTGCACGCGGGAGGCGGGCGCCACGGCACTCGGGATCCGACGACGACCTCCTACGTCGAATCGAAGGTGGAAGGCGTCGTCGTCTCCGCCGGCGCGAGCGTGCGCGGCATCGACCTGCGCCTGTCGGCAGCCGGGAGGATCACGGGCATCGTACGCACGGCCTCAGGCCAGCCCGTCGAGGCAATCGTCAGCACGTACGACTCGCGGGGCGCCCCGCTCGGACGCTCGGCCTTCCGGGAGAAGGACTCGGACCAGTTCGAGATCGCGGGCCTCGAGCCGGGCATGGTCAGCGTCCGGGCGTCGAACGGAGAGAGCACTTCCGGCTTCGTGCAGGTCGACGTCCGGGCCGGCGAGACGGTGGAGGTCGAACTCGTGCTCGAACACTCGGGCAGCCTCGCCGTCGTCGTACCGAACGCCGGCGAAGACACTTCCGTGGCGGTCGCGGACCAGGCCGGCAGGACGCACACCACTGCGCGCTCGAAGTCCGAGCCCCGCTGGAACTTCCGCCCCTTGCCCCCCGGGACGTACACCGTCACGACCGTGGACGGCGAACGCCGCGCCACCGCGACGGTGGAAGTCGACAGCGAGCGAGCGACCGAGATCGAGCTCGCGCTCGAGTAGCTACGCGCGCAGCCAGGCGCGGAGGCGTTCGGCGACCT
>CAYGPA010000002.1:9313-37138 GCA_964351535.1 uncultured Planctomycetaceae bacterium | reverse complement strand
CGAGCGGCGCTACCAGCGCGCCGGCCAGATGGGGGAGGACGTGACCGACGTCATCACCACGCCGCCGCCGCGGCGCTCCGCGAAGAAGGGCGGGTTCGCCGCGAAGGTCCTGCGCACCGGCTCCCTCGGCGGATCCGTGAAGAGCTGGGTGGGCATCGCCGGGACGCGCCACGAGGTCGAGGAGCTCGCGGGAGCCGTCTCGGACGAGCCCGCGAGGAGCACGCAGCAGGACGCGACCTCCGCCTGCGACGAGGTCGCCGTGGTCGACGCCGCCTCGCTCGCCGAGCTCGGGCGTGCCGCGGCGGGCTGGCTGCGCATCGCCGGCGCCTGGGAGGAGGCCGACGAGCAGGGCAAGCTGAAGAAGCCCCCGGACCAGGGTCTGCTGCACGTGCGCGCGTGGACGCGCCCGGACGTCGGCGTGTCGTTCAAGGAGGAGAAGTCCTTCAAGCGCCTGCGGGTGCGCGGCGTGCCGGCCAAGCGACCCCAGGACGACGACGCGAGCTCGTTCGAGCAGGTGCCGGGTCTCGAGATCGTGCTGCCGACGCTGCCCGCGACGCTGCACGTGCCGGCCTCGCTGCCCGTGTCGATCGCGTGCCGCGCCCAGGCGGTGCGGACGATGGGGCTCTCGTCGCCGCTGCGGCTCGAGGCCGGACGCGGGCACGCGGTGATCTCCAAGCACTCCGGGCCGTTGCTCGTCGAGCGCATCGAGGAGGGGACGATCGTCGCCAACGACCTCGACTGCGACGAGCTCGAGCTGCGCGCCCAGTCGGGACGCATCTCGGCCCTCGACGTGCGCCTGCCGTCGGGCTCGCGCGCGACCATCGAGAGCCAGGAGGGGGCCGTCTTCCTCGGCGGCTCGCTGTCGGGCAACCGCTACGAGTACGAAGCGCGCACGTCCTTCGGCGGAGTGCGAGCGCTGATCGGCGAGGTGCTGGAGGCCGACGACCACTACCTGCGCGGACGCTTCGGCCGCGAGGGCGGCTGGCTGCAGGTCTCGACGCACTCGGGCAAGGTCGAGGTCCGCGGCGGACGCGGCGTGGCCTGGGAGGCCTTCTACCAGGACCAGAAGGGCTGGATCATCGCGTTCTGCATCATGCTGGGCCTGACGCTGCTGCAGCTCATCAAAGACGGCGACGTGTCCTGGATCTTCCCGGTCGTCGCGGCCTACATCCTGCTCTCGCTCGCGGGGACCCTGCGCCAGTACCTGCGCGGCTAGCCCGGACGATCCACGCATGCACGTCACGCAGCTCTTCGCGCACCCGGTGAAGTCGTGTCGCGGCGTGTCGCTGCGGCGCGCCGAGTTCACGGCGCGCGGGGTCGCGGACGACCGCGAGTTCGCCCTGGCGGACGACGAGGGGCGGGTCTCGAGCCAGAAGCGCGTGGCGGCGCTCGCGCGCGTCGTCGTCGAGGTGCGCGAGGAGGGGCTCCTGTTCCGCAGCGACGGACACGGCGAGCTCGTCGTGGACGTCGGCGACCTCGACGAGGAGGTCACGTCCCTGGCGCTCTACGACCGCCGCCCGACGGCGCGCCGCGTACGCGACGAGCGCCTGACCGGGTGGCTCGCGGGCGCCACGGGGCACCGGGCGCGGCTCTACCGCTTCATGGACGCGCCGTTCCTCGACCTGCGTCCGGTGCACGTCGTCACGGAGGAGTCCGTGCGCGAGCTGGGCCGCCGCGCGGGACGCGACGTCGAGCTCGAACGCTTCCGCCCCAACCTCGTCCTCGCCGGCGCGGAGCCGCTCGCCGAGGATCGCTGGAGCACGCTCACGATCGGCGGCGTCGTCCTCGACGCGTGCGAGTCGACGGCGCGCTGCCGCATGATCGGCCTCGACCCGCGCAGCGGCGAGCACGACCCGCGCGTGACGCGCGCCCTCGCCGACTGGCGCACGGTCGACGACGCGGTCCGCTTCGGGCGCTACTTCGCGCCCCGCGGCGCGGGTTCGGTCGCCGTGGGCGACGAAGCCGTCGCCGCCTGCTCGGGGTGACTCGCGCCGGCCCGGGTCGTCCGGATCACCCGGGTCACCCGGCGGGGGGGGGACCGCGGCAGGCCGCTCCGCGCGCCCTTTGCACGGTTCGAACTCGAAAGGGAGCGGATCCGCCCGTAGGAGGCGGCTAAGGTGTTTCTCCTGCGGCGGTCGATCCAGCCCCTGCAGGCTCCCACGCGGCCGGGACCGTCCCAACCGGGCCTGTTCCATCGGGTCCCCCGCCCCGGCCCACGACCGATCAGGATGAATTCATGCGTACCGTGATCCGCTCTCTCGCTCTCGCCGGCCTCGCGGCCCTCGCTCCGTCCGCCCTCGCGCTCGAAGGGCCCTGGTTCGAGGACTTCGACGAGGCCGCCGCCGCGGCCAAGAAGGAGAGCAAGCAT
This sequence comes from uncultured Planctomycetaceae bacterium, assembly GCA_964351535.1. GTDB lineage: Bacteria > Planctomycetota > UBA1135 > UBA1135 > JAUIDW01. The sequence goes on along the minus strand of CAYGPA010000002.1, from coordinate 34,770 downwards.
CTCCTCGTCGACTTCACCGGCTCCGACTGGTGCGGCTGGTGCATCAAGCTGGACAAAGAGGTCTTCGACCACGAGGAGTTCCTGAAGCAGGCGCAGGAGCAGTACGTGCTCGTCAAGCTCGACTTCCCGCGCGGGAAGGCGGTCAAGGAGACGGTGCCGAACCCGCAGCGCAACCAGGAGCTCAGCGAGCGCTACGACGTCAAGGGCTTCCCCACGATCCTGCTGATGACGCCCGAAGGCGACGTCTTCGGCCAGACCGGCTACCAGCCCGGCGGTCCCGAGAAGTACCTCGCGCACATGGCGGACCTGCGCTCGAAGGGCCTCCCGGCCCTGCAGCGCGCGATGGAGCTCGCCGCCCAGTTCGAAGCCGCCGACGAGTCGGCGAAGGCCGCGCTGCTCGGCAAGGTGCTCACCGCCCTCGAGGACATGGAGCGCGATCAGCCCGGCGCCAGCCGCCTCGCGGCCGCCGCCAAGCACGCGCTGGCCGTCGACCCGGAGGATGCCCAGGGTCTGAAGACGCGCGCGGTCACCGCCATCCTCGCGATCGGTGCCGCCGACGGCGAGGTCCTCGACGCCGCCCGTTCGCTCGACCCGCGCAACGAGAAGGGCCTCTTCGAGCAGGCCGTCCAGGCGCAGATGATGAGCGTGGCCTCCCGCGAAGACGTGCAGGCGGTCATCGAGCTGATCGACGTGCTGGACCAGACCGGCCCGCTGAAGCAGGACCGCATCGCCTTCTGGGTCTACGCCAACGCCGCTAACTGGAACGACTCGCTGTTCCAGAAGCCCGAGCGCGCGCGCTACTACGCCAACAAGGCGCTCGAGGTCGGCTCCGACGACAAGCGCTTCGTGCAGCGCCTCGAGGAGATCGTCGGCTCCTGAAGGTCGCGCCGACCGGGAACGAGCAGACCGGCGGACGTCGAACGGACGTCCGCCGGTCTCGTCTTGCAGGAGGAGTCTCGCGTCTCCGCGGTCCATCACCGGGTTCCCTCGCGGTCCTGGCGGCGCGTCACTTCACGTAGCCCAGCGCTCCGAGGGCCTGGCGCGTCTCCTCGTCCATCGGCGGAGGCGTCATGGGCTCGGCGGCGGCCTGGGCGGCGCGCGCTCCGTCGAGGGCGCTGCGCAGGTCCGCGAGCGCGCCGGACGGCACGTCCGCGGGCGCGAGCGGGCGCTGCTCGTCGGGGTCGCGGCTCAGGTCGTAGAGCTCCTCGCTGCCGTCGCTGCCCGCGATCAACTTGTAGCGCGGTCCGACGGCCGCCCACAGCTGGCGCTCGAACGGGCGCGCGAGCGCGTCCCCGGCCGGCGTGCGCAGCCGGCGCAGCGACAGCAGCGGCGTGTCGAGGAAGGCCGTGAACACGCGGTCGCCGGGAGCGTCCCGGCGCAGGTCGACGCCGAATGAGTTCGGCGGCCGCTCGGCCCCCGCCGCGGCGAGCAGCGTGGCGTGCACGTCGGCGAGGTGCACGGGCGTGGACACGACCTCGCCGCGCTCGAACCCGGGTCCGCGCGCGACGAGCACGACGCGGAGGTTCGAGTCGTACAGGTTGAACATGTGCCCGATGTGGCCGTGGTCGCCCAGGTTCTCCCCGTGGTCGGAGGCGATGACGATCAGCGTCTCGTCGGCAGGGCTGGCGGCGTCGACGAGCTCGACGATCTGACGCGCGACGTCGTCCACGTAGCGCAGGCCCGCGCGGTAGAGGCCGCGCAGCGTGGTCCACTCGGGGTCGGAGAGTCCCTGGTCGTAGTGCCGCCGCACGATCGGGTCGGCGGCCCACTGCGGGTAGAGGCGCGCGATCTCGACCTTGAGGCGCGCGTCGCTCGCGACGGGCAGGAACGGCTCCGCGACGCAGAGCGGCGCCGCGTACGGCTCGTGCGGCTCCATCAGGTTGACGAAGAGGAAGAACGGACGCTCGGGGTCGCGCTCGGTCGCGAGCCAGGACTCGACCGCCGCGACCGACGGCGTGCGCGCGAGCACGGGGTCGTCCGGATCGATCTCGCCGCGCAGCCACGGGAACTTGACCTTGGGCGGGTGCACCCAGCTCTCCACGCCGCGCGAGAGTCCCGAGCGCGCACCGACCCAGGCGTTGTTCGAGATGCCGGCGGTCTGGAAGCCGGCGCGCGCCAGCGCCTCGCCGAGCAGCGGCACGTCGGGGTCGACCTGCTCGGTGGTCTGCGTGGCGCGGTGGCCCTCGGGCGGCAGGCCCGTGAAGAGCGTCGCGTGCGCCGGCAGCGTCCAGCTCGACGACGAGTACGCGCGCTCGTAGCGCGTCCCCGCGCGCGCGAATTCGGCGAGGAAAGGCGTCGTCGGATGGCCGCCGCCGTAGGCCGAGGACCAGTCCGGTCGCGTGGTGTCCAGCACGATCAGGACGAGGTTGCGCGCCGGCGGCGGCTCGGATTCCGCGCCGCCACACGCAGCCAGCAGGAGGCCTGCGAGCAGCGCCGCGCGTAGCGGCGCTCTCCGTCCCGCGTCGTCGAGGTCACGGAACCCGGGCGCCCCTCGGCGCCGGGCTCTCGCGCGGGTCAACTGGTGTCGGACGGTTCGCATGGACGCGGAGGGCAGCTCGGGAATCTAGCAAACCTGGACGCGGGAGCCGGGCCGGTGGCGAGCTCGGGGGCGCCCGGATAGAGTTCCGCGGATGCGCCCCGGTCTCGCGATCCTGATCTCCTGCGGCGTCCTGATGAGCTGCGGCGAGCCCGCGGCCGTCGACGGCTCGGGAGACGCTTCGAGGGGCACCTCGGCGCGACCGGTCGTCTTCGCCGTCAACCTGCCGCTGGCCGCGTTCACCGAGGGTCTGGGCGGAGCATGGCTCGACGTCCTCTTCCCGGTACCGCCCGGAGTCGATCCCGCCGACTGGATGCCGTCCGAGGACGTGCTGGCCGCCGCGCAGGCCGCGGACCTCATCCTGGTGAACGGCGCCGGCTATGCGAGCTGGACGAGCCGCGCGAGCCTGCCGACGTCGCGGCTCGTGGTGACCTCCGCGGCGTTCGCCGAGCGCCTCCTCGAGCGCGAGGGCGAGCTCGTGCACCGCCACGGGCCCGCGGGCGAGCACTCCCACGCCGCGCTGCAGTCGACGACGTGGCTGGACCTGACCCTGGCCGCGGAGCAGGCGCGGGCCGTCGCCGACGCGCTGACCGCCCTCGCCCCCGAGCGCGCGGAGACGATCCAGTCCCTGCTCGCCAGGCTCCAGGGCGACCTCCACGCGCTCGACGCGCGCTGGCGCGCAGCCGTCGCCGCGGATCCCGGGCGCCCGCTGCTCGCGTCGCATCCCGTCTACGGCTACCTCGCCCGCCGCCTGGGGCTGAACCTGCGCAGCGTGCACTGGGAGCCCGACGAGCTGCCGGCCGAGGACGAGTGGGGCGCCCTCGCGAGCCTGCTCGCCCGGCACCCGGCGCGCGCGATGCTCTGGGAGGCCGAGCCGCTCCCGGCGACCGCGGCGCGCCTGCGCGCGCTGGGCGTCGACGTCCACGTCTTCGACCCGGCCGGCGGCCGGACGAAGGACGGCGGCTCCGGCGTCGACCTGCTGTCCGACTTCCTCGAGCGCCAGCGCGCGAACGCCGTCGCGCTCGAGCTCGCCTTCGCGCCCTCGCCCCACGACCGAGAATCGAACGAACGATGAGACCCTCCTTCGTGTCCATGAAGCGGATGGCCTCCCCGAGCCGGACCGCGCTCACCCTCGTCGCGTGCGGCGGGCTGTTCGCATGCCGGATGGTCGGGCCGGACTACACGCCGCCGGAGATCGAGCTGCCCGACAGCTGGCACAAGGCCGCGGTCGCCGGCGTCGAGGACGGCGAGGCCGACCTGCGGACGTGGTGGACGGTGTTCTCCGATCCCGTGCTCGACGAGCTCCTCGGGCGTGCGGCGAACACGAACCTCGACCTCGAGAGGGCGGCCTGGGCCGTGACGCGCGCGCGAGCGCTGCGCGGGATCACCGCGGCGGACCGCGTGCCGACCATCAACCTCGACGGCGAGCGCAACCGTCAGCGCATCAGCGACAACGCGAACTTCGGACCCGGAGGTTGGCGCTGGAACAACAGCATCGGCCTCGGGATGTCGTGGGAGCTGGACCTCTTCGGCCGCGTGCGCCGCTCCGTGCGCGCCGCGGAGGCGGAGATCGAGGCCTCGATCGAGGACTACCGCGACACGCTGGTGGTGCTCCTGGCCGAGGTCGCCGTGAACTACATCGACGTGCGCACGCTGCAGCAGCGCATCGAGTACGCCGAGAGCAACGTCGAGAACCAGCGCGGCACGCTGGATCTCACCAAGAACCTCTTCGACTCCCAGCTCGTGCCCGAGCTGGACGTGCGCCAGGCGGAGCTGAACCTGGCGCGCACCGAGTCGCTGCTGCCCGCCCTGCGGCGCGGGCTGGCCGCGGCCGTGCACCGCATCGGCGTGCTGCTCGGCGAGCACCCCGCCGCGTTCGATGCGCTGCTCCAGACGGGCGGCGCGCTGCCCGAGACGCCCGCGGAGCTCGCGACCACGCTGCCCGCCAGCCTGCTGCGCCAGCGCCCCGACGTGCGCGCGGCCGAGCGCGCCCTCGCGGCCCAGACCGAGCGCATCGGCGTCGCGGTGGGGGACCTCTACCCGCGCTTCGAGCTGGCCGGCGCCTTCGGCTTCCGCTCCGTCAGCACGGGCGACCTGTTCGAGGCGGACTCGCGCGAAGTCCTGCTCGGGATTCCGTTCCGCTGGAACCTGTTCGACCGCAAGCGCATCAAGAGCAACGTGGCCGCCGAGGAGGCGCTCGCAGCACAGCTCCAGACGGGCTACGAGCAGACCGTGCTGCTGGCGCTCGAGGAGGTCGAGAACGCGCTCGTCGGCTACGGCCAGGAGGGCGTGCGGCGCGGAACGCTGCAGCGTTCGGTGCAGGCCGCGGAGCAGTCCGTCGAACTCGTGCGCACGCAGTACCGCGCCGGCCTCACCAACTTCCAGAACGTGCTCGACACCGAGCGCGCGCTCTTCCAGCAGCAGGACGAGCTCGCGGCGAGTCGCGGCGAGCAGGTGCGTCAGCTGATCCTGCTCTACCGCGCCCTCGGCGGCGGCTGGGATCCGGAGATGCCGGACTCGATTCCCGCGACGCTCGGAGTCGAGGAGCCCGCGCCCTGAGCACCCGCGAACGGCGATTTTCGCGCCTCGAGCGCGCGCCGAAAGACGGCGTCGTACCGCGACTTTTTCCTTGGACGCGGCCCTCCGGTTCGCAAAGCTCGGGACGTGGAACCCGAAGTCGTGCTCGAGCGTGAGTCGGGAGTCGTCGCGGACGGACAGGCGACGCCGTCCGCCGCGCCGGACCCGGCTCGGAAATCCGCCCCCTCCAGGTCTCCCCAGGAGGCGGCCGGCAAGACGCCCGGCAAGCGCTCCGCCAGGCGGCGGCGCCCAGCCGCCGAGAACAAGATGCCCGCGGAAGAGGCGCCCGACCCCCAGGCCCAGCACGGCCCCCAGGACCCCGCGACGTCCGGCACCGGACCGGCGGAAGCGGGCGCATCGGAGACGCCGCAGGTCGCTCCGGAGGCCTCCGAGGCCCCGGCCGACGGCGAATCGGGCGCCGACGAGCCCGCCCCCGACGAGACGGCTGAGCAGGCGCCCCGGAAGCGCAAGCGCCGCCGCAACAAGGGGGCCGATGCCGAGGGCGAGGGCGAGGGCACCGACTCCGCCGGCACGAATTCCGACGAGGCCCCGACCAAGCTGGGCCCCGGCAACGACCTGTCCGACGAGGAGCTCGAGCGGCGCCTGTCGGCGCTGCTGTTCGCCTCCCCCGACCCCCTGGGCGTCGGTCGGCTCGCGAACCTGCTCGAGGGACCCGCGCCCGCGCGCGTCCAGGCCGCGCTCGAGGCCCTGGGCCGGCGCCTCGAGGCCTCCGGCCTGCCCGTGGAGCTGCGCGAGATCGCCGGCGGCCACCAGCTCCTCAGCACGGCCGACGTGTTCGAGACCGTCGCGCGCCTCGCCAAGGTGCGGCGCGAGGAGAAGGTCTCGCCCGCGGCCCTCGAGACCCTGTCGGTCGTCGCCTACCGCCAGCCCGTGACGAAGGCCGAGATCGAGGCCATCCGCGGGGTCCAGGTCGGTCCGATCCTGCGGGCCCTGGTCGACCGCCGCCTCGTGCGCGTCGTCGGCCGCGCCGAGGTCCCCGGCCAGCCGCTGCTCTACGGGACGACCAAGCGCTTCCTCGAGACCTTCGGCCTCGCCGGCCTGAAGGAGCTCCCGCGCGACTCCGAGCTGGTCCGGGACTGACCCCCGACCCACGACGCGGTCGTCTTTTTCCGGCCCAGGCCGCGTTCGAGCCCGTTTCCGCGGCCGATTTCGCGCCCGGAAGCCCGGGGGAGCCCGCGGGAGGGTCGCATGCCTTGCGTGGCAGCGGCCTGCGCACCTAGACTGCTGCGCTTGTCCCGCGACACGGGACGTCCCCAGACCTCGGGAGTCCAGCACTCCCCAGGCCGCTTCCGGAGCCCTTCCACGGTGCCTCCGAACCCAGCCGCACCATGTCCAAGTCGAAGCGCAGCGAGACCCAAGCCGGCGGCCAGACGCCGGCTGCCGGAGCCCCCGAGTCCCATGATGACGAGGAGCTCCTCCACGTTCCCAAGTGGACGTCGGGCTGGCGCTTCTACCTGATGCTCGGGCTGATGGTCTTCGTGCTGATCATCTTCGTGGTGCCCGACCAGTTCATGGGGCTGTTCCAGTCACGGACCGATCCGCGCTCGAACGTCTACGCGCGCTGGAACCACCCGAGCGAGGGACAGGTCGACGTGTCGGTCCGCGAGCTGACCACGTGGCGCCGCGAGATCGACGACTTCTTCTACGTCCAGGGTCTCGGCCGCGTGCGCTTCGAGGACGAGGACCTGATCCGCATGCTCGTCATGATCGAGCTGGCGGAGGACGCCGGCATCTACGTGGCGGACCAGGAGCTCGGCGAGGCGATCCTGCAGGGCGCGCCCGGCACGCGCGGGTTCGGCACGGGCGACGTGTACCGCTCGGCGCTGGCGCAGGCCTCGATCAGCGCCGCGCAGTACGAGACCACGCTGCGCAAGGTCATGATCGCCAACCGCTTCCAGGGCATGCTCGCCGCCGCCATCGGGTTCCCCGACATGGAGGAGGTCGAGGAGACCTGGAAGCAGAACCACCCGCAGTTCGCCTTCGACTACGTCGCGCTGAAGACCGCCGACCTGATGTCCGATCCGGCCGTCGCGGTGCCCTCGGACGAGGAGCTGAAGGAGTGGTACGACGGCCTCGAGGACTTCGAGCTGCAGCAGAAGTTCCGCGCGGACTTCTCGCCCGAGACGATCCGCGCCGACGTCGCCGTGTTCTACACCGACGCCGAGACGCCGGAGGCGCTCCTGGCGGCCTTCCCCGACGAGGAGGACCTCGATCCCGAGGAGCAGGCGCAGGAGTACTACAACCTCTGGACGCACGTGCGCTTCAAGCGCCCCGAGCAGAAGGAGGACGAGGCCGAGGCCCGGAACCGCCTCTACTTCCCGTTCGAGGAGGTCGAGGAGGCCGCCCGCAAGGAGGCGCCGGTCTACAACGCGCTCGAGGCCTGGCGCGCGTCGCTCGCCGAGCGCGCCGCGGACGGCGAGACCATCGACTTCGCGGCCGAGGCCGCTGAGTACGGCCTGGCCGTTCAGCCCGCGGACGAGGGCCTGACGATCGAGGAGTGGCGCACCGCCGACGCCTGGGGCGGCGACTTCGTCGCCAACGCCGTCAGCACCGCCGACCGCACGTCCGGCGTGCCGCGCGCGGTCACGGTGCAGGAGGACGGCCTCTACCTCGTGCGCGTGACCGAGCGCGTCCCGAGCCAGGCCCCCGCCTTCACCGACGCGCGCGACCGCGTGGCCGAGGAGTGGCAGAAGGTCAAGGTCGGCGAGCTCGCCGTCGAGCGCCTCACGGCCGTGCGCGACTCCCTCGCGGAACGCCCCGCCGAGCTCGGCCCCGACGAGCCGTGGAACCCGACCGTGGACCACGACGCGTTCGCGGCGGCCGTGCAGGCCGCGGGCTACGAGCTGCGCAAGAAGGACTGGTACGACCCGCGCGCCGAGATGTCCATGACGGTCGTCAGCGAGGACCCCGTGAAGCAGTTCTTCCGCTTCAACCCGCTGCTGCTGTCCTACGAGGCCGACGTCGTTCCGCCGGCCGAGCTCTCCTTCCAGGGCGACCACGCCTTCCTGATCCGCGCCTACGGCGAGCGCGAGCCGCAGCAGGTGAACATCGGCCCCAACGAGCTGACCGCACTGCGCCAGCAGGCCGGCGGCCAGGCGATCGCGGACTTCAGCGAACGCGAGCTCTCGTCGCTGAAGTGGTTCCGCGAGCGCTACGACCTCTGGATCAACCCGGAGTTCGTCGAGGACGAGGAGCCGGCCCCCGAAGAGCCCGCACCCGCGAGCTGAGGCTCGCGCGGTGCGGCGGAAGTCCGGCCTCGGGGCGGGCGCCGAGCGCACGCTGCGCTCGAGAGTCCGAGGGGGTCCAATGGACGTGAGGACGATGGGTGGTCCAGAACACAGCCGAGCTGCCCGGGTTCCTCACTGGCTACGAGCGTGCACGAGCGGCTTGTTCCTCGGAGGGTGCTTGTGTCTCGCGCAGATGCCGCTCGCCGGGCAGGGCGCGAACGTGGTGCACGAACTCGACGAGTTCTTTCCAAGCGCCGGTCTGACAACTGCCTTTGGGTGGACGCTGCTCGTCGAGGGATCTCGGGTGTTCGTAGGGATTCCCGGTTCCGATCAGCACGGCAGCAATGCCGGTGACGTGTACATCTTTCGCCGAGAGAATGGTGCTGTCGTCGAGGAGAACCATGTCGCTCATGGCAGCCTGCAGGCAGGGGATGCGTTCGGGACGGCTCTTGCGTTGGCCGACTCGGAGCTGTTCGTAGGTGCTTGGGGGGACAGCGATGCGGCTCCTGGTGCGGGGACCGTTTATGTATTTAGTGGTCAGGGCTCTACTTGGTCCCTCCAGAGCAAGCTGTTCGCCAGTGATGCTCAGAATGGAGACTGCTTCGGGTGTTCGGTCGCCGTATCGGGCACGTGGGCCGTCGTCGGTGCGGCGTTCGAGGACGGGAGCGGGCCGCCCACTACGGAATCAGGCGCGGTCTATGTGTTCTCCAGAGTTGCCCAGAACCTGTGGATCGAGCAGCAGAAGCTGGTCGCAAGCGACTCTGCTCCCGGAGCTGCATTTGGCGTTTCTGTGGCGCTGAGTGACGGCAATCTCTTCGTGGGCGCCCCATTTGACGCCGAACAGGATCCGAATGCCGGCGCAGTCTACCGCTTCGGTCTCCAGGCCGGAGTCTGGGTGGAACAAGACAAGATGCGTCCGAGTGAGGTGAGCCCTGGACATCAGTTCGGCAGGTCCATGTCCTTGCATGGCGCGCGCATCGCGATCGGCGCCCCTCGCGATGTACCGGGATCGGTTTATCTCTTCGAAGGCGACGGAGGAGGTTGGCACCAAACGGCCAGGATCGTGGGTCCTGATCTGAACAACGGCCTTTCCGCGCTCTTCGGGCAAGCGGTGGCCTTGGAAGGAAACAACCTGGCTGTCGGCGAACCCTGGGCCGGCTTCGGGGCTTTCACGGGAGCAGCCTTCGTGTACTCGCGGGCTGCGAACGACACTTGGGTTACGCAGGCTGCTCTGGTACCCACGGACGCGACTACTGGCGATGCCTTCGGTTGGGCGGTCGCCATGGGAGATGGGGCGGTCATCGTCAACTCGGGCAGCGACGACGCCGGCGGAGTCGAGGGTGGTTCGGCTTACCTCTTCAAGCCGGGCCCACCGACACCCTATTGCTCGGGCAAGGTGAGCTCCCTGGGGTGCGCCCCCTTCGTCACAGCGGAAGGTGTTCGAGTCTTCGCGAACGATGTGATTCTCGGAGAGGCGGGGATCCTGCTGTACGGCTTTGCCAAGTCGAGCCTTCCTTTCCACGGCGGAACCCTCTGCATCAAAGCTCCCATTTCGCGCATTCTCCCTCCGAAGTTCGCGACGGCTGGAGGAGTCCAGCCCTGCATTGGCGTGCTCTCGCGGAACTTCAATGCTCAGATCCAGAGTGGGGCGGACCCCCTCTTGACCGCGGGGCAGGTTGTCCGCGCGCAGTGGAGGCAGCGAGACCCTGCCGATCCTGCTGGGTTCGGCGACAGCCTGACGGACGCGCTTCAGTTCACCGTGGCGCCGTGAGACGTGCCAGCACGGTCACGTGGGCTGGTTTCTCAGGCGGGAGGCCGGCGCGCGATGGCCACGATCGAGTGGCCAAACGGCAGGTTCGCGCGGCGCGAGAGCGGCAGCTCGGCGGCGAAGGCCGTGTGCAGCAGGCTGTGGACCGGGGCGGGGATGGGCCAGCTCAGGTTGGTGTGGTCCGACTGCCTGTCGCCGCGCAGCAGGACGCCCTCGGCCGCGCGCAGCGCGAGGACGGTCGGGGCGATCAGCGGGAACAGCGCGACGTTGGTGTGCGTGTTGCGCTCCTCGCGCAGGCCGGCGTCCGCGAGAAGCTTGGATAGCATCCTGCGCGTGTAGCGGCGGCGGTGGTGGGCGACGCGGTCGTTGTTGGCGTAGAGCCACGGGTAGGCCGGGACGCTGAGGAACAGCAGGCCGTCGGGCATCAGCACGCGGTGGACCTCGCGCAGCGCGGCGGCGTCGTCGTCGAGGTGCTCGAGCACGTCGAAGAGGCACACGAGGTCGAAGCTCGCGTCGCGGAACGGCAGGCGGTAGCCGTCGGCGAGGGCCACGGCCGGGAAGCCGCGCTCGGCGCAGCGCCTCAGGCTGACGGCGTCGTTGTCGGCGGGGTGCACGTGGTCGGCGATCTCGGCCAGGCCGTCGAGGAAGCCGCCGACGCCGGTGCCGAGGTCCAGGACGCGATGGGGGCGGCGGCCGGCGAGGTGGTGTCTCAAGAGGCCCAGGTACACCGTGCGGCGGCCGCGGAACCACCAGTGGTCGCGCTCCAGGGTCCGGAACTGCTCGTAGGCTCGGGCGTCCATGGGGGGCTCGCCGGTCGGGTCAGGAGGCCGCGGCGGCGGGCTCGGCGACGGCGATCAGCTCGTCGTACAGGTTGACGTAGAAGCCCGCGCCCTGGAAGCGCGTGAGCGGCGACAGCACGGTCGACAGGATCGGATGGACGCGTCCCGCGCGCTCGGCCACGAAGGCCGGGGACACGAGCTTGCCGCCGTAGCGCGCCGTGCGGTGCAGTGTGCGCAGCCCCGCCAGCTCGAAGGCGCGCTCCAGCGTCCCGGCGTGGAAGTGGTGCAGGTGCTCGGCGTGCTTGTAGTGCTGCCAGCGGCGGCCCAGCACCCGCGCGGCGAGGCTCCTGACGTTCTGCGTCTCGACGAGCAGCCGCCCTCCGGGCGCGAGCAGCACGCGCGCGGCGCGCAGCGCGGCCACGGGGTCGGGCAGGTGCTCGAGCACGTCCCACATCGTCACGAGGTCGAAGGAGCGCCGCGGCAGCTCGGCCACGCCGAGCGGCTCGGCCAGGACCGCCTCGTCCCCGAGCAGCGCCCGCGCGGCCCGCCGGATGGGCGCCGAGGGCTCCAGACCCGTCACGTCCCATCCGGCGTCGCGCATGACGGACAGGAAGAACCCGGCCGCGCAGCCGACGTCGAGCACGCGGCCCGGCCGCGGCGCGAAGCGGTCGACCAGGCGCTTGCGCAGCTCGAACGTGCGCCGGTAGAGGTCGGCGTCGGCGCGGTAGTCGGTGTAGCCGCGCTCCTTGGCGGCCGGCGAGCGCCAGTAGTCCTCGCCGTAGACCGTCTCGACGAGCTGCTCCGGCGGAACGCGCGGCGTCACGTAGGTCAGGTCGCAGTCCGCGCACGTCACCACGGCGAACGGTCCGTCGCGGAACCGGACGCGCCGCTCCGCGGAGCCGCACAGGGCGCAGGCGACTTCGACCAGGTCGCCCTCCGCGCAGGAAGGCGGCAGCGCGCTCACCCGAAGTACTCCTGCGTCGCGGCCACCTGGTCCGCGCGCCCGTCGACGCCCTTGGACAGCGTGCTCGCGATGCGGCGCCCCATGTCGATCGAGTGGTCCATGTTGTTGTAGCGGAAGAGCCCCTGGCGACCCGTGGTGTGCAGGTTCTCGATCCCCGCCAGCGCGCCGCGCAGGGTCTCGAGCCGCCCGGCGTACTCGAGGTCGTACACGGGGTACGCGTGGGGCAGGCGCACGATGTCGAGCGGCTTGGCCTCGCCCGGCTTCAGGAGGCCGATGCGCACGAGGTCCGCCTCCGCGATCGCGGCGCCTTCCTCGAGCGACATGCGGAAGTGCTTGCTGCCGGGGTGGCACGTGATCTCGCAGCAGACCGCGGTGCTCTCGCCCGGCGCGGCGGAGTCGCAGAAGTTCTTGAACTCGGAGATGCGGTGCACCGTCAGGTCCTTCGACGGCAGGTAGACCCAGTGGTCGGGGACGACCGACGGACGCCGCACCTCGAGGTAGACGAAGACGATGGCGATGTAGCGCAGGCCCTGGATCGCGGCGTGCACGTCGTCGCCGACGTGCGGCCGCAGCGCGCGGGCGGCGATGGGCAGCGGGACGGTGTTCACGACCGCGTCGCACTCGAGCCGACGCAGCTCGCCGCCCCCGTGGTCCGCGCCGCGCTCGCCGGCCATGCGCGTGGCGCTGCCGCCGTGCCGGTAGGTCACCGCCTTCACGCGCAAGCCGTCGAGCTCGATCGTCTCGAGCGGGCTCGAGAGCAGGATCTCGGCGCCCGCGGCGGTCGCCTTCTCGGCGTACTTCTCGGAGATGCGCCCGACGCCGCCGCGGCCCGGGTAGTGGAACTCGGTCACGAGGCTGCGCACCTCGCCCTCGCGCGGCGGGTTGATCGTCTTCACGATCGCGTCCCAGAGGTTCGCCTGGCTGATGCGCTGCGCCGCCCAGTCGGCGGAGATCTCGGTGCACGGCATGCCCCAGGCCTTGGACGTGTACGTGCCGAAGAAGAGGTCGTACAGCGTGCGCCCGAAGCGCTTCAGCACCCAGTTCTCGAAGTTGTCGTCGGGGATCGGCCGCACGATCTGCTTGAGCCGGATGCCGACGTAGTCCGCCATCGCGCGCACCAGCAGCGTGAACGGCAGGCCCTTCAGGACGTTCGTCAGGCGCAGCGGGTAGTCGAAGAACTTGCCCTCGAGGTAGATGCGCGACTTGCGCTCGCGCCGCACGACGTCGCCGTCGAGCAGCTCGTAGAAGTAGTCGACCAGCTCCTCGTCGCGCGTGTGGAAGCGGTGGGGGCCGGTGTCGAGCGTGTAGGGGCCGACCTGCCAGCTCGTCGCGAGTCCGCCGGCGTGGTCCTCCTTCTCGAGCACGGTCGTGCGCACTCCGGCGCGCGCCAGCTCGTAGGCCGTGGCCAGGCCCGCGAGCCCCGCTCCCAGGACGACGACGTGCATCAGGCGGTCGCGAAGGTGACGCGGAACGTCGTTCCGCCGCCGGCGCGGTCCTCGACCTTCACGCGCGCGTGGATGGCCTCGGCCTGGATCGCGACGAGGTGCAGGCCGAGGCCCGTGCCCTGCGCGGTGCGCGTCTGCTCGTTGCCGACGCGGTAGAAGGCCTCGAACACGTGCTCCTTCTCGTCGGCGCCGATCCCGGGTCCCCGGTCGGAGACCTCGAGGACCACCTTGCCGCGTCGCTTCGACGTGCGGACCAGGATCGGTTCGCCGCCGGACGAGACGTCGACGGGCGCGTACTTGCGGGCGTTCTCGACCAAGTTGACCAGGATCGAGCCCAGGGCGTCGTTGGTCAACAAGACCTCGGGGAGATCCTCGGCGAGCTCGAACGAGAGGTCGCTCTTCTGCGTCGTGGCGCAGTCGTCCAGGTGCGGCTTCAGGCGCAGCACGCGGTCGTTCAGGTCCATGGCCACGGGCTTCTGCGGCTGGGCGGAGGAGAGCCGGCTCTTCTCGAGGACCCGTTCGACCAGCGTGGAGAGCCGGCTGGTCTCGCGCACGATGCGCCGGTAGTACTCCTGGCGCTTCTCGGCCTCGGGGGCCCAGCCGTCGAGCAGCATCTCGCCGTGCAGCTTGATGGCCGACAGCGGCGTGCGCAGCTCGTGGGTCACCGAGGCGACGAAGTTCTCCGTGCGCCGCGCCTGCTCGAGGTCGCGGTTGACGCTGCGCAGGAGCAGCAGGAGCCCCGTGGCCAGGGACAGCGTCAGCATCCCGGCCATCCCGAAGTAGCGCCACGCCTGCGAGCGGAAGTTGTGCTCCAGGTGGCCGGTGTCGACGGCGACCTTCATCAGCGCGTAGTCCTGGTCCTCCTCGTCGGCCGCGAGGTCGAGCTCCTTCACCAGCCGGATCTCGGAGTGGTAGTGGAACTCCATCAGGCCCTTGCAGCAGTCCTCGCACGTCGGCGAGACGAAGCGCTGGGTCGGGTCGAGCACGCTGCGCGCGACCTGCACGGGCAGCTCGTTGAACAGCCAGTCGGGGTCCAGCACGAAGCCCTGGATCAGGTCCATGCCGTGCGAGAAGCGCTCGATGCAGGCGTCCACGCCGCCCGAGAGGACGGGATCGGGCCGCACGATCACGCGTCGCGAGGCCACCGTGAAGCGCCGCTCGCCGTGGTGCACGAAGCGCAGCTCGAACGGCGTCACGTTCACCGCCACGAGCTGATCGCGAACGGCCGCGCTGGCCCGGTCGACACAGGCGTCGTAGTCGTTCTCGCGCCCGTGGGCGACCGCCAGGGCCGCGAGCGGGACCAGTGTCTCGTCACCGGGCCCGGTCCAGTTGCCGTAGCTCTTCCAGCCCATCGGGCTGAGGAACGGAGTCGGGTCGCGCTTGTCGAGCGCGTGGGCGGCGAACTCGTGCACCAGCAGGTTCAGGTCGGCGATCCGGTCGGGATCCCCCGAGACCTCGCGCCCCGATCCGAAGAAGAGATCGACGTCGGCCTGGGCGCCGTCGAGCTGATCGAACACGAACCAGGTCAGGATGCCGCGCGGCGCGGGTTCACTGCGCAGGGGCGAGGGCAGGAGCGGCGGCTGCGGCGGACCCGGCGCGGTCGCCTGCAGCACGTTGGGTGCGTAGTGCGTGACGGGGCGGTCGTCCTCGGCATCCACCAGCCGATGCAGGCGGTCGGCGACCATCTCCTGGAGCCGCCTGGCGGCGTCGTCGGCCTTCTGCGGGACCGCGGCCTTGGCGGCCTGATGCGCCTGGACGATGTCGTACCACTGCAGACCGCCCAGCACGGCCGTCGGCAGCACGAGCAGGACGCCGTACAGCGCCAGGGCGATGTTGCGGGTCCTCAGCTGTACCAACGATAGCCCTTGCCGCGCACCGTCTGGATGAGCGACGGCTTGGCGGGATCGGGTTCGACCTTGCGGCGCAGCCCGACGATGTGGATGTCGACCGTTCGCGTCTCGACGTTGGCGCTGCGGTAGTGCCACACGTCGAGCAGCAGGTCCTCGCGCGTCACGACGCGGTCGTGGTTCTTGATCAGGTACTGCAGGATGTCGCCCTCGCGCGGCGTCAGCGGGACGACGCCGCCGTCGCGGTGCACCTCGAGCCGCTGCAGGTCGACCTGGATGTCGCCGGGCAGCTCCAGCATCGCGGGGGGCGCGTCGTCGAGGTCGCGACGGCGGAACTGGGCCTCGACGCGCGCCACGAGCTCGCGCGGCGAGAAGGGCTTCGCCATGTAGTCGTCGGCGCCGGCCTCGAGCCCCTTGATCAGGTCGTCCTCCGCCGCGAGCGCGGTCAGGATCAGCACGCGGATGTCGTGTCGCTCCTGGCGCAGGTTCTTCAGCAGGTCGATGCCGTTCATGCCCGGCAGCATGAGGTCGAGCACGATCAGGTCGAACTGGCCCTCCTTGATCGCGGCGAGGCCGCGGAGCCCGTCGTGAACGATCTGCGTCTCGTAGCCCGCGTGGCTGAGAGCGTCACCGACACCCAGGGCCAGGGTCTCTTCGTCTTCGATGATCAGGATCCGTTCGGGCATCGTTGCTTCCTGCGGTGGTTGGCGGGCGAGGGTCCGCGTGCGACGGGTCCTATAAGCTAGAGTTCGCGGGCGCTCGGTAGAATGCCGGTTCGGGGGCGTGAGGGGCACCGGTTCGACGAGGACTCGTCAGGGGCGCTCCGCGAGGCTTGGGGTGCGACTTCGGGGCAGTCCTCGGTGTTAACGGCATGTCAAAGCCGCTCATTGAGTTCCCCGGCGCCGTCGACCCGACCCGGTCCCCGGAGCGTCGCTCGCGGACCCAGCTCTGGGACCCGGAGCGCCCCACGCGTCCGATTCCACCCCCCGGGAGCCCCGCTCGGTCCCGGGCCGCGACCCGGGATCCGGGGTCGTCGCCGGGCACGTCTCACAGGCCGCGCGCGGCTTGCAGTGGTCGTAGCCGGCGCGGACGAACAGGGCGTGGGCCTCCTGGTAGACCGCGACCTCGGGCTCGAGCCGCTCCTGGAACCAGCGCCGGAGCTCCTCGTACCCGAGATCCGCCGCGGCCAGGCCGTGGCGCGACACGACCCGGCGCGCGTAGGTGTCGACGACGAACGTCGGACGCGCGGCCGCGTAGCAGAGGATCGCGTCGGCCGTCTCGGGGCCGATGCCGCGCACGCCCAGCAGCTCGCGTCGCAGCGGTTCGAGCGGACGCTCGCGCAGCGCGGCGAGTCCGCCCGCGTCGAGGTACCACCGCGCGACCGCGCACAGGCGCTCGTACTTGACGCGGTAGGTCCCCGACGGGCGGATGGCCGCGAGCACGTCCTCGGCGCGCGCCGACAGGATCGCGGCGGGCGCGATCCCGACCGACCGCGCGAGGCCGCGCAGCGCGTGCTCGACGTTGCGCCAGGCCGTGTTCTGCACGAGTACGGCGCCGGCGAGGACCTCGAACGGAGTCTGCGCCGGCCACCAGTGCTGGCGACCGAACCCGGCGGAGAGCTCGCGCAGGAGCTCGTCGAGGGTCGCTTCCCGCGCGAAGCGCGCGCCCTCCGCGAGCGGCTCGGCGCCGACGTACGGGCCGCGCGGGCCGCACCGCGCCGTCGGCTCGAGGCCGGGGTCGCCCTCGACGTCCCTCACGGCTTGCGCGCGCGCAGCACGCGGCTGACGCCGAACGGCACGGGGACGACGGACAGGATGCCGCGCTCGAGCGCGAACACGCCCGCCAGCGCGGAGTTCAGCGGGCCCGGCAGGTCGAAGAAGTCCGTGCGTGCCTCGCGGGCCTCGCGCGGCGCGCCCTTCAGCACGCGCGCGCCCGCCACGAGCGGCAGCAGCAGGAAGTTGAACCCGTGCGCGTGTTCGACGTCGAGCCCCGCCGCGCGCGCGCGCCGCTCCAGCTCGCCGCTCGGATAGCGGCGGAGGTGGTGCAGCGCCACGTCGTGCTCCGACCACAGTCGCGGATGCGCCGGGACGCTGGCCACGAGCTGCCCGCCGGGCCGTAGCACGCGCGCCACCTCGCGGAGGAGCTGCGCGTCGTCCGGGCAGTGCTCCAGCAGGTCGAGCGCCAGCACGCAGGCCGCGCTCGCGTCGGCGAGCGGCAGGCGCTGGGCGTCCGCGCGCACGAGCTCGACGTCCAGTCCGCGCTCGCCGGCGAGGCGCAGGGTCTCGTCGTCGCGGTCGATCCCCACGACCGCGCGGCCGAGCCGCAGCCCGCACAGCCACGCGAGGTTGCCGCCCGTTCCGCAGCCCAGGTCGACCACCGCACCGGACGGCGCGGCGCGGTGCGCCGCGAGCACGTCGCGCCGCAGCACGCGCCGGCGCCCGCGGAACCACCAGTGGCGGTCCTCGATCGCGCGCATCTCGAGCGTCGCGTGGCGTTCCATCTTCAGGTCGGAGTGTCGACCGACGCCGGCGCCGGCGTCGTACCCGCGCGGTAAGCGCCGCGCGAGCTGCGCCAGGCGACCGCGACCAGGTCGGTGAACGAGCGCACCACGGCGCGCCCGATGCGCACCTTGCTGCCGGGCTGGTCGTGCCAGCGCACGGGAACCTCCTCGATCGTGAGCCCGCGGTCGCGCGCGATCGCGACGAGCTCGGGATCGAAGGCCCACCCGTCGACGCGCGAGTGGGCGAAGATGGCGCGCGCGGCCTCCGCCCGCAGGCCCTTGAAGCCGCACGTGAAGTCGCGCACGGGACAGCGGATCAGGAGCGCCGCGAGGGCCGAGAAGCCCTGGCCGAGCCACTGTCGCAGGCGCGGCTGCCGGAATGCGACGAGCGAGCCCGGAACGCGTCGGCTGCCCAGGGCGAAGTCGCAGCCCGCGTCGAGGCTGCGCAGCAGCGGGCGCAGGGCGCTGAGCTCGGTCGACAGGTCGGCGTCGAGGTACACGATGCGCGCGCCGCGCGCCGCGGCGACTCCGCTGCGCACCGCGGCGCCCTTGCCGCGATTCTCCGGATGGTGGAGCGGTCGGATGCGCGCGTCCTCGGCGCCGAGCCGGTCGAGCACCTCTCGCGTGCCGTCGCGCGAGCCGTCGTCCACCACGACGACCTCGAACGGGCGCCCGAGATCCTCGAGCGACCGGGTGAGCGCCGCCACCGTCTCCGGCAGGCACGCGGCCTCCTCGTAGGCGGGGACGACGACGCTGATCTCGATCTCGACCATCGACCTGAATCGCCGGGCAGGGTACCTCTTCTTCGGGGCGAGCCGGTCCGCGGCTTGACCGGGCGGCGCCGATCGCATCCCCTGGACGGCTCGATGGCCGATCGAGCCCATGCCCCGCCGCGGCGCGCCGAGTGGCTGCTCGCGGCGCTCGCGGCCCTGCTGCTCGCGGCCTGGCCCTTGCGGGCCGGGCTGCTGGACGGGGATCGGGTGCTGTTCGCGGTCGACACGGCCACGGTGCAGGAGCCCTGGGCCGGCGCGCTGCGCGACGCCGGCACCCCGGCACCGGCCGCTCCGCGGCAGGACGGTCTGGCGGACCAGGGCGTGTTCTTCTACCCGGTGCACCGCTTCGTCGTGGAGAGCTGGCTCGCGGGCGACCCGCCGTTCTGGAATCCGTGGATCTACGCGGGCGTGCCCAGCGCCGGCAATCCGCAGAACGGCGTCTTCGACCCGCAGGTGCTCGTGCTGGCGCTGTTCGAGGCCGTCGGAGGCCGCGCGCTGTTCGACCGGGGCCTCGCGTGGCTCGCGTGGCTGCGCCTGGCGGCGGCCGGGCTCGGCGCGTTCGCCCTGGCTCGCCGGCTCGGGCTCGGCCCCTCCGGCGCCGCGATCGCCGGGCTCGGCTTCGGCGGTTCGGGGTTCCTCGTCCTGTGGGTCAACGCGAGTCCAGGACACGTCGCGCCGTTCCTGCCGTGGCTGCTCTTCGCCCTGGAGGGGACGCGAGGACCCAGGCCGGGTCGCTCCGCGGCCTGGGCGGCCCTGCTGTTCTGCGGAGCGCTGCTCGGCGGCCATCCGGAGACGGCCTTCGGCATCGGCGCGGCGGCCGGACTGTGGACGCTGGCGCTGGGTCGCGCGGGCGGCTCGCGGGGCGAGGGCAAGCGCGCGCGACACGGACGCACGGGCCGGGCGCGGGAGGACCGCTCGCGCGCGGGCCGCTGGTCGTTCCTCGGCCTGCTGCTCGGCACCGCACTCGCGAGCATCGCGCTCGTCCCGTTCCTCGAGTACCTGCGGCACTCCGGCGCGCTGCTCGCGCGGCAGCTCGCGCGCGTCGACCACTCCGTGGACCTCGTCGCCCTCGGTGCGCTCGCGATCGGGTGGGGGATCGCGCTGCAGGGGCGCGGCGCGCTCCGGGCGTCCGGGGAGCACGTCGGCGGTCGCGCGGAGTGGCGCGGGCTGGCCGTCGGGCTCGCGCTCGCGGCGGTGACGGCCGTGCTCGCCGCGCGCGGCCTCGGTCGCGCCGCGGCGCTCGTGTTCCTGCCCGACCTGTACGGTCTGCCGGGGGGCGCCGACTACTCCGGGCCGGGCGACTATCTCGAGCTCGCGAGCGGCTGGGTGCCGTGGCCCGTGCTCCCGCTCGCGGCGGCGAGCGTGCTGGGCGCCCGCCCGCGCGTCGGCGGCCTCGCGCGCCGGCCCCTGATCGTCGGGCTCGCCGCGGTCGCGCTGCTCTCCGTCCTCGCGGCTCCGGGCATCGCCGACCTCTGGCGCGCGCTGCCCCTGGTCGGACTCGGAGCCACCGCGCGCTTCGGAGCGGTCAGCGCACTCGGGCTCGCGCTGCTCGCCGGCGAGGGGCTCGAGCGCTCCGAGCGACCCGGACGCGTCGCCGCGGTCGCGCTGGCGCTCGGCTGGCTCGCGCTCACGTTCCACCACACGCCGCCGGCCGCGCTGCCGAGCGCGCTGACCCGCGGCGACCCCGCGGACGAGGTCGCGCAGGTGCTGCGCCGCCCGCCGGCGACGATGTCGTCGGGGCGCCTCGAGGTCACCGGCTGGCTGCACCGGGATCCGCCGGTCGTCTCCACGCGGCTGCGCGTCGAGGGCCTCGACGCGACCGGGGGCGTACGCGCCGACGCCGTGCACACGCTGCCCGCCGAGCTCGCGGAAGTGCCCTGGCCCGAGCTGACTCCCTCCGAGCGCGCGCAGGCTCCCGACGGCGCGCGCTTCTTCCGCGCGCAGGGGCTCGACGTGCGGCACCTGGACGAGGGCTCGTGGCGGCTCGTGGCCGAGTTCGTCGGCGCGAACGGCGTCGCGCTGGGCGAGCGCTCCGCCGGAGTCGTGCGCGTCGTCCGCGCGCCGCGGACGCGGCTGCGCACGGCGATCGTCCTCGTGCTGGCGCTGATCGTGATGCTGGTGCTCCCGCGCGGGACGCCTGCGGCCGTGCTCTTGATCGGCATGGCGGTCTTCCAGGTGCTCGACTTCGCCGAGGGCAAGAACCCCGCCGTGCCGCGCGCCGAGTGCTTCCCGCCGACGCGGACCGAGGAGGTGCTCGGCGACGTGCTCGGCCACCATCGCTTCTTCGCGGCGCCGGGGATCCTGCCGGCGAACACCGGTCTCCTGTCGCGCCTGCGCGACCTCGACGGCTACGACGCGCTGGACGTGGCGAGCTTCGACCTCTACCGGCCCTACGCGCTGCGTCCCGGGACGCAGCCGCTCCTCGGATGGAACGCCTACGGCGCCGACCTCGAGAGCCCGGCCTTCGAGCTGCTCGGCGTCGGCGCGCTCGTGACGCCGCGCCCCTTCGCGGCCCCGGGCTGGGAGACCGTGGCCGGCCCCGTCGGCGCGCCGCGCGAGGCGGAGGTGTTCGTCACCCGCGCCCTGGATCCGCTGCCGCGGGCCTTCTGCGTGTCCCGGCGCGTCGAGCGCGAGGAGGTTCTGGCCGACCTCGCCGCGTTCGATCCGCGCCGCAGCTTCTTCCTGGAGGACGGCGAGGCGTGGGCTCCCGCCGCGCCGTTCGAGCAGGCGGAGGTGACGCTGCGCAGCTCCTCCAACGGCCGCGTCTCCCTGCACGCGTCCCTCGACGGGGACGGCCTGCTGGTGCTGACCGATCAGGACTTCGCCGGCTGGCGCGTCGAGGTCGATGGAGAGCCCGGACGGATCCTGCGCACCAACGCCCTCTTCCGCGGCGTCCCGCTCGCGGCCGGCGATCACCGCGTCGTGTTCCACTACAATCCCCTGAGCCTCCGGATCGGCGCCGCCCTCACGGCCCTGGCGCTGCTCGCGATCCTGATCGCCGCCTGGAGGTAGGCACGACACCATGGCTCGAAACGGACGCAACGCCGGCGGACACGGACGCGTGGACCGCGAGGACGACTGGGGCGAACGGCGCTTCCGGTCGCCGGTCGTGCAGTTCGTCTACGACTTCCTGACGCGCCACGTCTGGATCCCGCTCGAGGGCCTGCCCTGGTGGAAGGTCGGCGCCTACAAGGTCTGCCGCGTCGCGTTCCTGGCGGTGCGCGGGTTCTTCACGGACCGCTGCCTCTTCCGCGCGTCGGCGCTGACGTACATCACGCTGCTCTCGCTGGTGCCGACGCTGGCCTGCGTGTACGCGCTGGCGAAGGGTTTCGGAGCGGGCGAGGGGTTGCGCGAGCGCGTCGATCCGCTGCTCAGCGAGTACCTCGGGCGCTACTCGGAAGAGGACGAGGCCGCGGACCTCACGACCGAGGAGGTCGCCGAGAGCGTCGCGGAGAGCGTGGAAGGTGAGGACGCGGACGTCGTCGTCGCCGTCGTCGAGGCCGACGCGGAGCTCCCGGCCGATTCGGAGCTCGCCTCCGACCTCGAGGGCGCCATCCATCGCCTGATCGACTTCGTCGAGCAGACCGACGTCTCCAGCCTGGGCACCGCGGGTCTCCTGGTGCTCGCGCTGGCGGTCATCAAGCTGCTCGGGAACATCGAGGCCTCGTTCAACGAGATCTGGGGAGCGCAGCGTTCGCGCTCGTTCGTCCGCAAGCTGACGGACTACCTCGCGATGCTGATCGTCACGCCGATCTTCGTCGTCGCGGCGACCGCGCTGTCCAATGCGGGCAACCCCGAGTTCCAGGAGAGCTCGCGCGTGGCCGCCTTCCTCGAGTCCGCGATGCCGATCGAGGCCGTGCGCACCCTGCTGCTCGACTGGGCGCCGCTGATCGTGATCTGGATCGGGTTCACGTTCCTCTATCTCGTCCTGCCCAACGCCTCGGTGAAGTTCCTGTCGGTCGCGCTGGGCGGCGTCGTCGCCGGAACTCTGTGGCTCTTCGTGCAGGCGCTGCACGTGCGCTTCCAGCTCGGCGTGAAGAACTACAACGTCATCTACGCGGGCTTCGCGTTCTTCCCGATCTTCATGGTCTGGATCAACGTCTCCTGGGCGGTGGTTCTCTTCGGCGCGGAGCTGGCGGCCGCGCACCAGAGCGAGCCCGCCTACCGGTATCTCGCGCGGGCGCGCGAGATGACCCCGTCGCTGCGCGAGGTCGTGGCGCTGCGCGCGATGGCGCGCGTCGTGCGCGCGTTCCTCGCGGGGGAGCGGCCGCCGACGGAGTTCGAGCTGGCGGGGGCCATCGGCTTGCCGCTGCGATCGACCGAAGAGGTCCTGCAAGAGCTCACGGCCCAGGGCGTGCTCGCCAGCACGCTGCGCGACGGCGAGCGCGTGCTGCTGCCCGGGCGCGACCCGAGCTCGATCCGCGTGAAGGACGTCCTCGACGTCCTGCGCGGAGGCGGCACCGGGTCGACGCTGCCGATCGGCGATCCGCTCGACGACGAGATCCAGCGCCGGCTCCAGAACCTCGCCGCCGCCCAGGAGCGCTCCGCGGACAACCGCACGCTGCGGCAGCTCGCCCTGGACTCCGACCCCGAGGGCGAGCAGCCGATCGTCGACGTCCGCAGCCGACCCGCGCTGGACCCGACCTGACCCTCGTCGCTCCGCGTTACCGAGTCGGAGCGGCAAGTGACGGCCGAGGGCCTCGGGCGGCGTGCGGGGCCGCTCGCCGGCGTGCGCACGGGATCGGATGCGAGGCCCGCGGCCACGCGGAACGCGATCCTGGCCCACCCCAGCCGGTATTCCGTTCGTGCGCGGTGCATGGGCCCGGGACTTGCAGGGACGCAGTCCGGGTCGAGCGGTGCCGCTTCACGTTCGAGGCGGTACGTTCCAGCAGGAATGCTCAGGTTCCCGGAGGTCGGTTTGTCGCAATCGAAGGTAGGGGTGCTGCGCGCACCCGCATGGCTCGCGCTCTCTCTGTTCGCCGTGGGCTGCGGCGGAGACTCCGCGAGCGATTCGGACACACAGGCGGCCGTGGCCGCGGCGGGGGGGCTGCGGACGATCGCCGCCGCGCCCGCCGAGGTCAAGGCGGTCGCCTGGGGCCGAGGGGTCGACGTGTACGACCTGGATCCCGCCACGGGCGAGAGCGAGCTGCGGATGGAAGGCGTGGTCATCGGCCCCGACGTCGCGACCGACGACGTCGACTACACGCTGCGCCGCGACGCCGTCGCCGGGCGCGACGAGCTCGTGGTCCTGCACCCGCGCGGGTCCGCGGAATACGCCGAGGCTCTGCGACGCGCCGAGCGTGCCCTCGTGCCGATCACGGCGAGCTCCGTGCTCGATCCGCGACTCGACCACGCGCGACCCGTGGCGCGCGACGCCGTGCTGGTGCTGGGCTTCGACGAGGCGTTGAACCCTCGGACCGTGAACTCCGACAACGTGCACCTCGCCGTCGGGGTCGACGCGCTCCCCGTTCCCGTCTCGGGACTCCGCATCCTCGGCGACCCGCATCACGGCCGCACCCTCGACATCGACGGCGATGGGGTGTCGGAGTGGGCGCCCGCGCGCATCCTCGTGCACCTCGCCGTCGACGAGCTCGACGCGCTGGAGCACGCCGTGCCGATCCAGCCGAGCGCCGGGCTGCCCGCCGGCGTCGTCGCGACGATCTCCCTGGGCCGTGCCTCGCCACCGAGCTCCGGCGGCCCCGCGCAGTTCGAGCTGCCGCCGGTCGCCGCGGCCTTCCGCACCGTCGCGGGGCCCGAAGGGCTCCTGGCGGGCTTCGGGCCACCGCTGGTCATCGGCGATCAGTTCGTGTTCATCACGCAGATCGTCCAGCAGGCCGGCGGTCTCTACGACTTCTCGATGACGTTCGACAACCCGAACTGCGCCCTGGCGGCGGAGGGGCGCGACCTCTTGATCCTGCCCGGGGCCGTCCTGCAGATCGTCGGTGGCCTGCCGCCGACGGGCGGGACGTCCAGCGGCGTCGCGCGCCTGCGTTCGGGGGACCCCGCCGGCGTCGGGACCGGGCCCGCCGTGCACCGCTCCCCGTGGCTGCTCGCGCAGGGCGATCCCCCCGAGTGCTTCGTCCAGACGGTCCCCCCGGTGCACGCCACGAACGGCATCCAGCCCGACTCGATCTTCCGCGTGCGCTTCAGCGAGCCGATGGATCCGGCCTCGTTGCGCGCCATGGAATCGGTCGCCGTGCGCCGGGCAGGCGCCGCGAGCCCGATCGAGGAGCCCGTCGTCGGCGAGGTCGTCGTCGCGGCCGACCTGCGGGGCCTGAGCTTCGTGCCGGCGCTGCCGCTCGAGCACGCCGCCGGCGGCTCGGAGACCTACTTCTTCGACCTGCTCGGCAAGACCTCGGGAGTGCGCGACGCGACCGGCATCAACCTGCAGCAGGACCTGCCGGGTGTGCGGTTCCACATCGACGCGAACGCCGCGTCGGTCGACACGGGGGGCGTCGTGCTGCGCTTCGCATCGCTCGACGAGGACGGCAACGGCGCCCCGGAGGTACGCGGGCAGTTCCTGTCGGATCTCGGCGCGACGCGCATCCTACCCCGTCCCGTGACGCGCTTCTCGGCGCAGGCGGACGGCAACACGCCGACGACGGGTGCGATGATTCCGTTCCCGGCGCCCGTGGACAATCCACTGACGCCGCTCGGAGCCCACATGCAGAGCGTGTGGCGCTACGTGGACCTGGGGTTCAGTCTCCTCGACGAGAGCACGATGAACGTCGACGTCGAAGGGCTCGCGTGGGCGCCCTTCGCCGGTCAGGTCCTCGCGGACACGTTCGCGCAGTTCGAGATGTCGCTCGGACACTCCACGCGCGCCCCGGACGAAGTGGTGGCGAAGACGCTCCTTCCGCTTTTTCCGGACTCGGGCCTCGACACCTCGTACGCGGTCAACGAGGCCGACGGCCTGTCGGTCGTCCACCCCAGGGAGCGCGGCTACGTCGTGAGCCCCGCCGACGCGTTCGTGGCGCCCACGGGCACGACGATGCTCCCGTGGCCGCTGAACCGCGGGAT
>CAYGPA010000002.1:0-9213 GCA_964351535.1 uncultured Planctomycetaceae bacterium | reverse complement strand
TCAACTCGTCCCCGCGGCCGGAGTTCCGGGCCTTCTCCTCGGGGGGCGTCAACGCGAGTGGTCAGGTGATCCTGGTCGACCCCGACCTCGACCCGGTCGCGCAGGGTGGCTTCAACCCCGGTAGCGGGGCTCCGACTTTGCCGCGCGACAACCTGTTCTACTTCGGCCAGGCGGACTTCGTCGTGCGCGTCAGCGTGATGCACTCCATCTGGTTCGACGCCGGCTCGGGCTCGACGCAGTTCGCGGACCCGGTCGTGATCGAGGACGGCGTCCTCGCCGGGCCGGCCGGCACCCAGGTCGAGGTCGCGCTGCGCGGCGCCGACAGCCTCGGGAACCTGGCCGCTCTGGCGGATGCCGGGCAGCTCGACTTCTACGGAGACGACGACGGAACGCCGACGCAGTTCTTCCAGGGCGACGCCACCTGGAAGACCGACGCAGCCGACTTGAACGGCGCCCGGTACGTCCAGGCGCGCATGACGATCGTCTCGAACGCCGCCACGGGCGAGACGACGTCGGTGGATTCCCTGGGCCTCGCCTACCGGCGCTGAGGTCCGGGGCACGAAGCGAACGGGGGACCGTCGCGGACCGAGGTTCCGACGCCGTGTGCACGGGAGGCCACTGCGGTGGATGTCCCCGAGACGCGCGGTCCCTCCTTCTACCGTAGCAAGCCCCGCGGCGTTCGCGTCGCGGGGCTCTTGCATCCGGGTCGCGGTCGGCCCAACCTCGTGCCATGGCGAGAGCAGCCCGGTGGTTCGTGCGCGCGCTGGCCCTGTTCGGCGCGCTGGTGCTGAGCCTGCTGCTCGTGCGCGCCAGCAAGGCCGAGCGCCGGCCCGCGCTGCGCCCGTGGCATCGCTTCGCGCCTCCCTCGGAGTTCCGTGCGCGCGACGCCGAGCGCGTGGGGGACCTCGCCGGCTATCTCGAGCTCGAGCAGCGCGTCTTCGCCGAGGTCGAACGCGAGCTGGAGTCGGTCTCTCCCGACGAGGCGCCGGCGCCGATCTCGCGCTACGCCGCCGGCGGGCCCAGCGATCCGCGCACGTTCCCGACCGACTGGAACCGGACGTACGAGCGGATGCCCGCGGACGGCGGACCGGCGCGTGGTGCCGCGCTGCTGCTGCACGGGCTCTCCGACTCGCCCTACAGCCTGCGGCGCGTCGGCGAGATCCTGGCCGAGGAGGGCTTGTACGTCCTGAGTCTGCGTCTGCCCGGCCACGGCACCGTGCCCGCAGGCCTGATGCGCGCACGCGCCGAGGACTGGCGCGCCGCGGCCGCGCTCGGGCTGCAACACGTCGCCGGGCGCGCCGGCGGCGGACCGCTCTGGATCGTCGGCTATTCCACCGGCGGGACGCTCGCGGTCGACCTGGCCTGCACGGCGCTCGCCGACGACGCGGCTCCGCGTCCCGACCGGCTGGTCCTGATCTCGCCGGCGATGGGCGTGACGGGGTTCGCCGCGCTGGCCGGCTGGATCGCTCCGCTCGCGCGGCTGCCGTGGCTCGAGCGGCTGGGCTGGGAGTCGGTCGAGATCGAGTACGACCCGTTCAAGTACAACTCGTTCCCGCTCCTCGCCGGCGCGGAGGTGCACGCCCTCGCCGGTCGCGTGACGGCCCGCGTCGCGGGGCTCTCGGACGACGACCGCCGTCGCTTCCCACCCCTGTTCGTGCTGCAGTCGCTGGTCGACACGACGGTGCGCACCGACGGCATCGTCGACGACCTGTTCGCGCGCGTCGGCTCGCAGGAGGACGAACTCGTGCTGTTCGACGTGAACCGCTCCTCCAGCGTCACGGCCTTCTTCAACCGCGAGCCCGGCGAGCTGCTCGACCGCCTGCGCTCCGCGCCGCGCGCGTACGCGCTGACCGTCGTCACCAGCGCAAGCGACGGTTCCGCGGTCTTCGCGGAGCGCCACGCCCCCGGCTCCGCGCGGGCGGAATCGACCTCGCTGGAGCTCGCGTGGCCGCCGGGCGTCTTCTCGCTCTCCCACGTCGCGCTGCCGATTCCCCCCGAGGACTGGTTGTACGGCGAACGACGTACGGCCGAGGCAGCGGAGCCGTACGGCTTCCCCCTGGGGTCGATCGAGCCGCGCGGCGAGCGAGCCCTGCTGCGCGTGCCCCTGCAGCAGTTCATGCGCCTGCGTCACAACCCGTTCTTCCCGTGGGTCGAGACGCGGCTGCGTGCACTCGCCTCCGCAGCCCCTCGCTAGCCCGAACTCGTGTCCTGGTTCGGATTCCGGGATGGGCTGCGCGTTGGATCGCGCGGCCGCGGCTCCCTAAGATGCCGAGAAGCCTGAGCCGCGAGGGCCCGACTGCGGGTCGGTCTCCCGGCGCTTCCGCGGACCCCGAGGACTGTGCACGTCATGAAACAACTTTCCCTCGCCTGCATCCTGGCTCTGCTGACCTCCTGCTCGCTTCCCTCCCTCGACGTGATGCCGCGCTACGGTCAGCTCGACGTCGATGGCGACATCGGCGCCGCGCTCAGCGGCACGACCTTGCTCACGAACGACATCAAGGACGTGGGTATCGAGGACGACGACGGCTACCCCGGTGTGCTGCTCGACCTCGACTTCGGCTCGCCGCACTTCATCTTCATGGGGCAGAACTCGATTCACGACGGCGACGGGGTGCTGTCGCAGGACATCACGCTGGACGGGACGACGATCACGGCGGGGACCGCGGTGGCCACGGACTTCGACCTCGGGATCTACAGCTTCCTGGGAGTGTTCGACCTGGTCCCGACCGACAAGGTGGACGTCGGCCTGGGACTCGGCGTCACCGTCCTCGACCTCGACATGGAGATCGCGGACACGATGAGCACGAACTCCATCGCGACCGACGAGTCCCTGCCGCTCCCGGTCCTGGCGGGCCAGGTGGCGGTCCAGCTCACGAAGCGCATCGGGGTCGGCGGCACGATCAGCGGCATCGCGGTCGACGTCGATGGAGACGACGTGGCGTACGTCGACGCCGACATGTACGGGCGCCTGACGCTGTTCCGCGAGGGCAAGCGCGG
This sequence comes from uncultured Planctomycetaceae bacterium, assembly GCA_964351535.1. GTDB lineage: Bacteria > Planctomycetota > UBA1135 > UBA1135 > JAUIDW01. Next base: position 6,216 of record CAYGPA010000002.1, on the reverse strand, counting down.
GCGCGGCTCGCTCGTGCTGGGCTACCGCTGGATCGACCTGGACATCGAGTACGACGACGACACCGACGTCGTCGACCTCGACATGACGTTCAGCGGGCCCTACCTGGGCCTCGAGCTCTCGTTCTGAGCGCTTCGCGCGGCCAGCGCGCGGCGGACGTCGTGGAAGTCGTCCCACGGCTCCCACGGCACGCCGCGCTCGTCCAGGTAGTCGCGCAGCCCGTCGCGCGCGAACACGAGGTCCCCGGCGAGCGCCATGCGCAGGTCGGGGATCGAGTCGCCGATCACCACGCGCTCGCGCGCGGGGTGCCGTTCCATCGCGCGGACCTTCGAGACGAGCTCGCCGTCGCCCTCCAGGGCGGAGACGGCGCGCAGGTTCGGGCCGGACGTGTCCACGTCCACCGCGTAGACCGCCCGGGCCCGCGGCAGCAGCGCGCCGACGGCGGACTCGACCATTCCACGTAGTCCGCCCGAGACGACGACGAACGGAGTGTTCTGCGCGTCGAGCTCGTCGAGCAGCTCGGGCAGGCCCGCGCGCAGCGGCGCGCCGCGCACCGACTCGACGATCTCGGGGAAGCGCGCCGAGGGGATCGACTCGATCAGCTGACGAACTCCGGCGGCCAGCGAGAGCTCCTGCGCCAGCATGCGCGGGATCAGCTCCTCCGCGAGCGTCGGCGTGAAGCTCCGCAGCATGTCGACGAAGGTCTCCGAGGCCGTGATCGTGCCGTCGAAGTCGCAGAAGACCGCGCGCGCATCGACCATGCTAGGCGCCCGCCGCGGGGGTGGGTCGATAGGCGCGCAGGCGGCGCGCGGCCTCGTCGACCACGTCGTCCTCCATCGCGTAGCAGAAGCGCAGCAGGCGCTCGCCGGTCGCGCCGCGGTAGAACGCGCTGCCGGGGACGGCGGCGACCTTGGTGTCCGCGAGCAGCGCCAGCGCCGCGTCGCGCGCCGTCGCGTGCCCGAGGTGTCCGACGTCCGCCAGGACGTAGTACGCGCCCTCCGGCCAGATCGGGTTCATGCCGGCGGCCTCCAGCGCGCCGCACAGCACGTCGCGCTTGCGCGCGTAGTCGGCGCGCAGCGTCTCGAAGAAGCTCTCCGGCATCGCGAAGCCCTGCGCGACGCCGTGCTGCAGCGGCGTCGGCGCGCAGACGTAGAAGAGGTCGGTGACGAGCGTCAGCGCGCGGATGTGCTCCTCGCTGCCGACGGCGTACCCGAGCCGCCAGCCGGTGATGCTGAAGGTCTTCGAGAGCCCCATGATCGTCACCGTGCGCTCGCCCAGGTCGTCGACCGTGGCGGGGGAGACGTGCGCGCGGCCGTCGTAGCGGATCGACTCGTAGATCTCGTCGGTGAGGACCAGGAGGTCGTGCCGGCGCGCGACGCGGGCGAGGATCGAGAGCTCCTCGCGCGTCCACATCTTGCCGCTCGGGTTCGACGGCGTGCACACGACGATCGCGCGCGTGTTCGGCCGCACGGCCGCGGCCAGGAGCTCCTCGGTGACGGCGAAGTCGGGCGGAGCGAGCTCGGCGTAGTGCGGCTCGAGCCCCGCGAGGATCGAGGCGTTCAGGTGGTAGCCGTAGTAGGGCTCGAGGATCAGGATCCCGTCGCCGGGGTCGAGCAGCGCGTGGATCGCCGCCGTGAACGCACCCGAGGCACCGACCGTGACCGCGACGTTGCGGTCGGGGTCGGCCTCGATGCCGTTGTCGCGCGCGAGCTTCTTCGCGATGGCGACGCGCAGCTCGCGCACGCCTTCGGGCAGCGAGTAGGTCGCCTGGCGCGCCTCGATGGCCTGGATCGCGCCGCGCGCGACCGGCGGCGGCGTGGGCAGGTCGCAGATGCCCTGTCCCAGGTTCAGGCCGCCGACGCGCACGCACTCGCGCGTCATGCGGCGGATGTCGGACTGGACGAGGCCTTGCAGGCGGCGGGCGATCTTCGTGCTCATGGAGTCTCCGGGCGCTTCCGGTGGATTCGGGGCGAGCGTACCAGGCCGGCCGGGCGACCGCTCGGCTCAGAGCCGGATCCGCAGCACGGCGAGCGCGCGAAACTCCGGGACCTCGATCCGCACGAGCTCGCCCGCGCGCGTCCACGGAAGCTCGACGCCCGTGAGAACGTCGCGCACCTCGAGCGGCGCGAGCGGCGTGCGCAGCTCGACGCGGACCCCCGAGGCGTCGGGCGGCACGACGTCGATACCCGGAGGCAGGCGCACCGCCGCGCCGCCGGGCAGCGTGCGCCGGTCGGCCCAGACCCAGCCGAAGTCGTTCGCGAGCGCCACGACGCGATCTCCGCCGCGGTCGACGAACGAGACGGCGTGGAGGCGCTCGGGACCGCCGCGGACGGACAGCGGGGACGCGGCGAGCGGTCCGGCCAGCTGGGAGAGCAGCGCCGCCCGCGAGCTCGCGACCGCGTCGGGAGCGAGCCAGTCCCGCGCGTTCAGCCGCACGACGACGCCTCCCCCGTCCTCGAAGCTCGCGACGGCGCGCCGCGCGGCTTCGTCGAGCGCGTCGGAGGCCGGCAGCACGAGCGCCGGAGCCGTCCCGGCCGCGGAGGTCCGGAACGAGCCGTCCGCGAGCTGGCCGTCGGTCACGATCCCCACGGCGGCGCGCGCGCGCACGAGCGTCGTCCACGCGCCGTGGAGCGGAGCGAGCGCCTCGCGCCAGATGCGCGTCTCGTCGCCGCTGCGCCGCGCCCCGGCGCCCGCGGGCACGTGCACGAGGATGCGGCGCTCGGCTCGGGCTCCGGCCAGCGCGTCGCCGACCGCTCGGCCGAGAGCGAGCGCGGGTCGGAAGCGTTCGGCGCCGCCCTCGGGCCGGATCTCGTTCTCGTCGTGGTCGAGGTTCGCGATGCAGCCGTGGGCGAGCAGCCCGGCGGACGCGAACGTGGCGGAGGGCTCGTCGACGAGCTCGTTCACCCACACGTGCGGCGGTCGACCGTCGGCGGCGTCGCGGTTCCAGACCCAGCCCAGCGCCAGCCGCGTGTCGCGCGGGGGCTGCCACAGCTCCGGCTGCCGCCGGAGCAGGTTCTCGAGCCGGTGCGAGGAGCCCTTGGCGAACTCCGTCTTCGGCGAGTCGGACAGGCGCGGGAGCCGATCCGTGACCTGGGGCGACAGGAAGTCGGGAGCACTCGAGGTCGAGACGATCAGGACCGTGCCGGGCCGGCTCGCGTGCACCGCGCGCTGCCAGCGCAGGATCGTGCGCTCGGCCGTGAGGTTCTGGAAGTCGACGAGCTTCTGCCACAGCGGATCCTCGGCGTCGATCGCGTCCGGAAGCTCGAGACCGGTCGCCTCGCGGAAGCCGTCCCGGCACCAGGCGCACCAGCAGCCGTCGGGCGCCGCGTGCGCCTCGTCGAGGTAGATCGCGTCCGCGCCGCGCGCGGTGAGCTCGACGAGCCGCGTCTCGACGACGTCGGCGTAGGGCGAGTTGAAGCACATGCGGGGCGCGCCGTTGCGCTGGTCGACGATCCGGCCGAGGTCGTCACGGCAGACCCAGTCGGGGTGCAGCTCGGCGAGCGCCGTGTCCTCGAGGTGGCGGTAGTAGCCCACGAAGCGGCCGTCGAGCGCGTGCGCGCGCGCGATCATCGCGGAGACGATGTCGCCGTCCGCGCCGCCTTCGTCGAGCGCCCAGGGCTCGACCGGGCCGACGGCGCTGGCCCACCAGGCGCCCTCGCCGGCGGTGCGGACGTGGCGCACGAAGGCCGGCGCGCCGAGGTCCGCGAAGGCGCGGGCCGCCGTCCGGAACGCGGGTCGCTCGCGCCACCGTGGAGACAGGCGCGTGTGCAAGACGACGCGCGCGCGCTCGAACCACGCGGGCAGGTCCTGCTCGACCGAGCGCGCGGGGCCGTCCGCCGTGGGCGCGGGCAGCGGGCGGGCGAGCGCGGCGAGGGTCGCCTCGTCGTACGGTCCGGGAGCCCGCGGACGCATCCACTCGGGCTCCTCCGGGTCCGGGCTCAGGACGAGGCAGTCGGGTCGCAGGGGCGCGGCGTGCAGCCGTAGCTCGTGCAATCCCGCGCCGAGCTCGCCGACGAAGAGCCGCGTCCAGGCCCACGCGTGCTTGCCCGCGAGCGCGCCCGTGGATCGGTACTCGACCGGCTCGAGCGTCGCGCCGTCGAGCGCGGCGCGCAGCGCGCCGTCGCCCGTCGCGGCGTAGCGCAGCCACACGCTCCACGGGCCGTCGTGGGGGAGTTCGACGCGGTACGTGCAGCTGCCCTCTCCGAAGAACCCGACGAGGCACGCGCGCCCGCTCGCCCAGCGCGACGGCACGGAGCGCGCGAAGGAGGTGTCCTCGGGATCGCGCTCGGTCGGCGCTTCGGCCTCGACGACGATCCGCGCGCCGCGGTCGGGTTCCGGCGGCGACGGCGGGCCGGAACCCGGCGCCTCGCGCCCGGCGCAGGCCGCGAGCGCGAGGAGCGCCGGCAGGTGGGCGATGCGCGACACCGCGGGTCGACTCAGCGGCCCTGGCCCGCGCCCCAGACGGAGTACTCGATACGCGAGGGCTGCTTGGACGTGTGGTGGATGCGGTGGGTCGCGGGCTGGAAGTCCGCTTCCTCGGCCTCGAAGATGTTGTCCACCCAGGTCTGCGGGTTGCGATCGACGAGCGGGAACCAGGTGCTCTGCACCTGGATCACCATGCGGTGGTGCGCGCGGAAGGTGTGCAGCACGTCCTGCAGCGGAACGCGCAGCTCGGTGACCTGGTCCGGCACGAACGGCGTCGGCCGCGAGGGGTCGTCGCGGAAGCGGCCGCGCAGGACCTCGCTGCGCACCATCATCTGGTATCCGCCGGCGTGCCAGCCCTCGGGGGCGTCCTCGGGGTCGGCCGCGTCCGGGGGGAACTCGTCGATCAGCTTGACGACCCAGTCGGCGTCCTGGCCGGACGTCGAGACGTGGAGCACCGCCACGAGCGGCCCGGCGACGGTCGTGTCGACGTGGAACTTCGAGGAGCGGAACGTCAGCACGTCCGGCCGACGGGAGGCGAAGCGCTGATCGTCGGTCATGTACTCGCGCGTCATGCCGATCGCGACCTCCTCGGTGAAGGGCACCGGCCTCGCGGGGTCGCTGACGAACTCCGTGAGCTCGCTCTCGCCGCCTCCGACGAGGTTGACCGACAGGTAGCCGTCCTCGTGCAGGAAGAGGCGCGTCGGGCGCGCGCCGCCGGGCGGCCACTCGCCGAAGTGGCGCCAGCGCCGAGCGCCGGTGTCGAACACCGTGGCCTCCGCCTGGTCGAACGTGCCCACGTCGCGCAGGAAGTGCTCGAAGAAGGGCAGCTCGAGCCGCTCGCGGTAGAAGAGCGAGGTCTTGCTGCCGAAGCGCGCCTTGCCGAGCCGGTCGCCGTCGTCGCGCGACCAGCCGCCGTGCCGCCAGGGTCCCATGACGAGCACGTTGGTGACGTCGGGGTTCTTCGCCTCGACGCTGCGGTAGATGTTCAGCGGGCCGTACAGGTCCTCCGCGTCGTACCAGCCGCCGACGGTCATCACCGCCGGCGCGGTGTTGGAGAGGTGCGGCAGCAGGTCGCGGGCCTGCCAGAACTCGTCGCGGTTCGGGTGCGCCTGGAAGTCGTTCCAGAACGCGATCTTGCCGTCGAAGTACCACGCGTCGACGTTCGAGAGCGGCCCGAGCTCGAGGAAGAACCGGTAGCCGTCCGGCGTGCCGTGGTCGAAGTCCCAGCTGCGCTCGGTCACGGGCTCCGGACGCGGCAGGCCGAAGCGCGAGAAGAAGTTGAAGAAGTGCGGCAGGAAGAACGCACCGTGGTGATGGAAGTCGTCGTACCACCAATCGGCGATCGGCGCTTGCGGCGACACGGCGCGCAGCGCCGGGTGCGCGTCGATCATCCCCGCCGCGGCGTAGAACCCGGGGTACGAGATTCCGTACATGCCGACGCGCCCGTTGTGCCCCTCGACGTTCGCGATGAGCCAGTCGATGGTGTCCCAGGCGTCCGAGCTCTCGTCGATCTCCTGCGGCGAGTCCTTTTGCGGGTCGTGCGGCCGCATGTTCTCGAACTCGCCCTCGGACAGGTAGCAGCCGCGCACGTCCTGCACGACGAACACGTAGCCCTTCTCCGCGAAGAGCTCACTGGGCCCGAGCTTCTCGGGATAAACGCCGTCCCCGTAAGGCTTGCGCCCGTAGGGCGTCCGCCGCAGCAGGATCGGCACCTCCGCGTCGCGCCCCTTCGGCGCGTAGATCGCGGTCGAGAGCCGCACCCCGTCGCGCATCGGGATCATGACCTCGCGCTT
>CAYGPA010000001.1:67320-70383 GCA_964351535.1 uncultured Planctomycetaceae bacterium | reverse complement strand
GGGCCACGGTCGGCGGCATGGGCCTCACCGGCCACATCCTCGAGGTCGAGTTCCGGATGAAGCGGGTGCCCTCGCCCTGGATCCACGGCGAGAGCATGCGCATCGCGGACATCGACGAGTTCATCGCCAAGCTCAAGGAGTCCGGCCCCGACTGGCCGATGACCATGGGCTGGATCGACTGCGCGTCGACCGGGGCCAGCCTGGGGCGCGGGATCCTCTATCGCGGACGCTGGGCGGAACCGTCCGAGGCGCCGGCGGAGCCGCCGAAGCGCAAGCGGCGCAAGACCGTGCCGATCGACTTTCCGAGCTTCGCGCTGAATCGCTTCTCGGTGCGCGCGTTCAACGAGCTCATCTACCGGACGCACGTCCCGGCCTTCAAGTCGGGCATCCTGCATCCGGAGGAGTTCTTCTACCCGCTCGACAAGATCCACCACTGGAACCGGATCTACGGCAAGCGCGGCTTCACGCAGTACCAGTGCGTGCTGCCCGAGTCGGCGGGGCACGGCGCGGCGCGCAAGTTCCTGGAGCTGCTCCCCAGCCGGGGCGGCGCCTCGTTCCTGTGCGTCATCAAGGACTGCGCCGCGGAGGGTCGCGGTCTCCTGTCCTTTCCGATGCCGGGCATCTCGATCGCGCTCGACATCGCCTGCGACCGCCGTACGCAGGAGCTCGTCGACGTTCTGAACGAGGCGGTGATCGAGATGAACGGGCGCATCTACCTCGCCAAGGACGCGTTCACGCGGCCGGCCGACTTCCGCGCGATGGAGCCGCGGCTCGACCGCTGGATGGCCGTGCGCAAGCAGTGGGACCCCGAACTGAAGCTGCGCAGCGCGCAGTCGGTTCGCATCTTCGGAGATCCGACATGAGAGTGGCCTTCCTGGGCGCGACCAAGGGCATGGGGCGCGCGCTCGCGCGCGTTCTGACGGAACGCGGCGACCGCCTCTTCCTGCTGGGTCGTGACGCGACCGACATGGAGCGCTCCGCGGCGGACCTCGCCGCGCGCGGCGAGGCGCCGGCGGGCTCGTTCGAGTGCGACCTCGGCCGTCCGGAGACCTTCGAGCCCGCGCTCGAGGCCGCCGCACGGGCCCTGGGCGGACTGGACGCCGTCGTGGTGACCGCCGGACAGTTCGCGACGCAGGAGGAGCTCGAGGACGACACCGAGCGCGCGCGCGAGCTCCTGACCGTGAACTTCGCGAACACCGTCGCGTTCTGCGAGCACGCCCGCAAGCGCCTGCTCGCGGGCGGCGGCGGCACGCTGTGCGTCTTCTCGTCGGTGGCGGGCGACCGCGGGCGCAAGCCGATCGTGCTGTACGGCGCCAGCAAGGCGGGCCTGTCGGCCTACCTCGAGGGGCTGGACCACAAGTTCCGCGCGCAGGGCCTGAAGACCATCTGCGTCAAGCCGGGCTTCGTGAAGACCGGGATGACCGCGGGCCTGAAGCCGCCGCCCTTCGCGGGCGAGCCCGACCAGGTGGCGCAGTCGGTGGCCAAGGCGATGGACCGCGGCACGCCGGTCGTCTACACGCCCGGCCCGTGGCGGTTCGTGATGCTCGTCATCAAGAACCTGCCCCGCTTCGTGATGCGCAAGATCGGGTTCTGAGCGGGCCGGCGACTCCGGCTCGTACCCGCGCAGGTTGCCATCGCGAGCGCGGAGGAGCTTCCGCGCGGCCGATACGAAGGCCGCGAGGCGTGCCGCGCGACCGGGGACGGGGAGGCCGACCTCCCGGTCCGGGCGCGCGCACGGCGCCCGGTCTCGCACGCCGCGCCCGGTCTCGCGAGCCGCGCCTGGTCTCGCGCGCCGCGCAGGGCGGGATCGCGCGCGTCGCCGTTTGCGAGCCGCCGGCCCGGGCGTATCGTTGCGCGCATGTCGTCGCCGACCGATCCCGACGCGCCGCCGCCGCCGCCGTCCTCGGGATGGGCGCCCGGTCTCGCCCGTTCGATCGGCGGCGCGGTCGCGCGCACGCGCGACGCCCTCGCGCGCCTGCTGCTGAGGCTCGGGGCGACGCCCGACGCGGTGACGATCGCGGGCGCCGTGTTCTCGATCGCGGGCGGGCTCTGCTTCGCGCTGGGCGCGGGGCACACGCCGCCCTGGGAGCGCGCGCTGCCGGGGCTGTCGCAGAGCCTCTGGCCGACGCTGGGGACGGCCTGGCTGATTCTCGCGGGCGCGATGGACATGCTGGACGGGGCCATCGCGCGGCAGGGCCGCTGCGGCACGCGGACCGGTGCGTTCCTGGACTCGACCGTCGACCGCGTCAGCGACTTCGCGATCTACGCCGGCTGCGGGATCCACTTCGCCGCGGCGGGCCAGGCGACGTTGACGGGACTCTGCTTTCTCGGAGTGAGCAGCGCGTTCCTGATCAGCTACGTCAAGGCGCGCGCCGAGTCGCTCGCGCCGGGCGTGGGAGGCGGCTACTGGCAGCGCGGCGAGCGCTACTGCTTCCTGTGTCTCGGCGGACTGATCGGCCACCTGCCGGCCGCGCTCTGGCTCATGGCGCTCGCGCCGTGGCTGACGGTGGCGCACCGCGTGCGCGCTTCCTTCGCCGCGCTCGGGGGCCGGCCCCTGGACGAGTCGCGCGCGGCGTTCCGGCGCGGCACCCGCGCGTACGACGCACTGTGCATCGCGAGCGGGATCTTCATCGTCGCGGCTCCGTGGCTGCATCCGCTGCTGCGCGGGATCGGCGACCCGCTCGGCGACTGGCTGCGCGCCGCGTCCGGAGGCTGAGCCGCGCGGCGCCCGCGCGCGGTCCTCGTTCTTGCTGGCCTTCACGAGCCCCGGCGCATCCAATGGCGCGCAATGGGGGACCTACGGGGGAGCGCCCCGTCCGTCGGTTCGCGTGCGGATCGCGGACGCGGGGCGGGGTCGTGAGCGGTCACGACGTGATGCACGAGGCCGAGCTCGAGCTGCTTTCGGCGACGCGAGGCGACCCGCGCGCGGCCTTCGCGGGCTCGCGCCTCGCGTCCTGCGCCACCTGTTGCGCGCAGCTCGACGCGCTGCTCTCGGCGCGCGCGAAGCTCGCGAGCGACAGCCGGCGCCTGCGCGACGCGCTGCGGGCGGCGACGGCCGGCGTT
>CAYGPA010000001.1:21453-67310 GCA_964351535.1 uncultured Planctomycetaceae bacterium | reverse complement strand
CATTCACCGCGTTCACGGGCATCTTCTTCTTTCCCCTGCTGATGCTGCTGGTGGACTCCGGTGTGGGGCTGGGCAGCGGCGTCGGCGAAGCGACGGCCGCGGTGCCGCATCTCGAAGCGCTGCTCAGTCAGTTGCCGCTGGGCCTTGCCATGGCCGACCGCGACGGCAGGCTGCTGTTCGCCAATGCCGCCTTCATGCGCGCTGCGGGCCGCGAGGGCCGGCGTGGCGGGGCTCGAGGCGCCCACCGAGCGGCAGGTCGCCGCCGCTCCAGCTCCTTCGCCGCACGCCGCGGATCGCGTGCGCCGCGCCTGCAGCGCCCTGGCGCTGCTCGCCGGCCTGGCGACCCTGGTCGCGGCCCTGTGGCTGCTCTCGACGGAGTGACCCGCGCGGTTCAGCGCGCTTCGGTCAGCTCGCGCGCGACGCGACGAGCCTCGTCCATGACGCGCAGGACGTTGCCCGAGGCGATCTTCTCGATGTCGGACTCGCTGTAGCCGCGCCGCAGGAGCTCGGCGATCAGGTTGGGGTACATCGAAGCGTCGCGCAGCCCGTCGGGCAGCGAGTCGCCGACGCCGTCGAAGTCCGAACCGAAGCCGACGTGCTCGACGCCCGCGAGCTCCACGACCCGATCGATGTGGTCGGCGACGTCACGCACGTCCGCGCGCGGGAAGGGGTGCGCGCTGTCCCAGTCGGCGACGAAGGCGACGGTGTCCTCGTGATCGCGCGGCAGGTCGTGCTCGTTCATGAAGGCGGTGATGGCCGCGCGCCGCTCCGAGCCGTGGGCGTTGGCCGCGGCCGTGACGAAGGTCGAGCCGAAGTTGATCTGGACCACGCCGCCGTTCTCCGCGAGGCGCTCGACCATCGCGTCGCTCATGTTGCGCTCGAAGCCCGGGACGAAGTGGCGCAGCGACGAGTGCGACGCGATGGCCGGCGCGCGCGTGACCTCCATGACCTCCCAGAACGCGTCGTCGGAGATGTGCGACACGTCGACCAGGACGCCGAGCTCGTTCATGCGTACGACGACCTCGCGGCCGAACTCCGTCAGGCCGCGCGGCGTGTCGCGCTCGTCGTAGGAGGAGTCGCAGATGTGGTTGTCCCTGGAGTGGCAGAGGGTCACGTAGCCGATCCCGCGCGCCGCCAGCGCGTCCAGCTTCGAGAGGTCGCCCTCGATCGGCGAGCCGTTCTCCATGCCCATCAGCAGTCCGATGCGCCCCGAGGCGAAGGCCGCGCGCACCTCGTCGGCGGTGCGGACCTGCACGAACTTGTCGGGATGGTCCTGGGCCAGACCCTCGACCAGGTCGATCAGCTCGTTCGCGAAGGCGTAGGACTTGCCGGGCTCGGCCTCGAACGCGGCGGGCACGTAGATCGACATGAAGGGCGCGTCCAGGCCGCCTTCGCGAGCGCGTACGTAGTCGAAGTCCCCGCTCGCCGTGCGCACGGACACGTCCTCGGGCGCGCCGCTCAGGCGGATCGGCAGATCGACGTGTCCGTCGAGGACGATCGTCTCCCACGCGAGGCGCAGGGCGCGGGCGTCCACCTCGCCCGGGTCCGGAGGCGTGGCGCAGGAGGAGACGACGGCGCCGCAGGCGAGGAGGCGAGCGGTGGTGAGGAGCATGGTGCGCATGGGGAACTTTCGCTGGGGCTCGCGGGCCCGCGGGAGTGGCGGCGCGTCGCCGGACGCGCCGGGCGGGAGCTCGACGGGTGCGCCGCGGGTGCCGCCGCGCGCGAGGCAGCCTCGACTAGTCGACCTCGGGTCGCTCGCGGCTCTGGATCCGGGCCCGACCGTCGGCGACCTCGAGCTTCGTGATCACGGGCTTCTTGGTCCCGCCATCGAGGCTCACCTCGTAGTAGTGCTCGGCTCCGGCGACGACGTGGAGGTCGGAGATGCTCTCGATGTCGCCGCCGTCGATCTTCGGACCCTCGTAGACCACGGCGAGCGGATTGCGGCCGGCGGGGCGGTCCCAGCACAGGAAGCCGTCCTTGCCGATCGAGCCGATCAGGACCCCGCCGTCGTAGACCCGCAGCGAGCGGATCGAGCCCACGGTCTGCTCCTGGCGCAGGACGAAGACCCTCCCGACCTCTCCCGCCTCCAGGTCGGATTCGAGGTCCGGAAAGGGCACGTGCTGGAGGTTCGGCGTCGAGCACGCGACGAGCAGCAGCAGCGGGGTGACCAGTAGGGCGAGGGCGATGCGGGGCATGACGGGGCTCCTGAGAGGTGGAGGGGGAGAGTATGCCAAGACGGCGCGCTCCTGGCGCGGGGCATTGTTCCGCCCCCCCCGGCTTCATCGGCCTCGGCCGGCTCGGGCGCGTCGCGCCGGCTTGCTTCAAAGCGAGTGTGCGGGGAGAGTGTGGGCATGCATGCACACCTCACGTCGCCCTGCAGCCCGCCGCGGACACGATGGCTCGCTCCGCTCGTTCTCGGCGTCGCGCTCGCGACGTCCTCCTGCCGCGCCGGGGACGCAGGCTCGTCTCGTACGGGGGACGCAGCTCCGGACCTGGGCTCCACGCGGCACGCCGTCGTCGCCGTGGACACCGACGGTGGACGCGTTCCGCTGACGTTCCTGGCCGGCCGCATCGACGACGACGAGGCCCGCCTCCTGTCCGAGCTCGCTCCGAACGTGCGTCTGCTGCGCAACCTGTCCTCCGAGGAGGCGCTCGCGCGGGCCGGCGAGCTGGACGGCATGGACGCGCGCTACGCGACCGCCGAGCTGCTGGGCGCGGCACCCGATCTGAAGTGGGTGCAGGCCTTCAGCGCGGGCGTCGACCGCGCCCTCGCCGTGACGGCGCTCGTCGAGCGGGACGACATCGTGCTGACCAACATGCAGGGCATGCACGGCCCGACCATCGCCGACCACGTGTTCGCGATGCTGCTCCAGTTGACGCGCGGCCTCGATGTCTTCGCGGAGCGGCAGCGCGCCGGTCAGTGGGACCGCTCCAGCCCGGAGCGCGAGCCGTTCGCGCTGCACGGCCGGCGGCTCCTCGTCGTCGGGCTCGGCGGCATCGGTACGGAGGTGGCGCGCCGCGGCGCGGGCTTCGGCATGGAGGTGTGGGGCATCGGCCGGACCGCGCGGCCCGCGCCGGAGTTCGTGCGTCGCGCCGGAGTCTCGACCGACCTCGACGCCTGGCTCGGGGAGGCCGACGTCGTCGTGCTCTGCGTTCCGCTCACCGATGAGACGCGCGGCCTGATCTCCCGCGAGCGGCTGCTCGCCATGAAGGCGGGGGCCTTGCTCGTGAACATCGCCCGCGGAGCCGTGGTCGACACCGACGCACTCGTCGAGGCCCTCTCGAGCGGACACCTGGGCGGCGCGTGCCTGGACGTCACCGACCCCGAGCCGCTGCCCGCGGGACACCCGCTCTGGTCCGCTCCCAACGTGGTCCTCACGCCGCACGTCGCCGGCCGCTCGGCCATGACCGGCGACCGCGTGCGCGACCTGTTCCGCGAGAACCTGCGGCGCTTCGCGCGGGGCGAACCGCTGTTGAACGTGGTCGACAAGCACGCGGGCTACTGATCGCTCGGAATCCGAGAAGGTGCTTGTGCTGGGCCTCGGAAGACCTAGGCTCCGGATCAGCAACGCGCGCGAAGCGCGACGATCCATGACGATTCGAGTCTCGAAAGCCCTGAAGAAGAAGCTGTGCCCCCGCGGGGTCGGCTAGGTCTTTCGTATTCGAGCAGAACAACGAAGCCGCCGGCCCCTCGGGGGGCCGGCGGCTTCGCTTTGCATGGCGAACGCTTCCCGGTCCACCGTGGGTCCGAGCTCCCTGAAAGGAACCCGGAACCATGATTGCCTGCACCGAATGCGCGTCTCCGCTGGACTTGCCCGCCGACATCGTGGAGGGGGAGGTCCTCGCCTGCGGTAGCTGCGAGGCCGAGCTCGAGGTCGTGGGGCTCTCCCCGCCGGCGGTGGCGCCGGCGCCGGAAGTCGACGAGGACTGGGGGGAATAGGGCGTGCGCATCGCCCTCCTGGCATCCCGGGTACGCCCCGAGGAGAAGTTCTTGCTCGCGGCCTACGCGCAGCGCGGCGTCGAGGTCGTAAGGCTCGACGAGCGCAGCCTGGTCCTGCCGCTGGACGGCAGTCCTCCGCCCGCGTCGCTCGCGGACGTGGGCGTCGTGCACGACCGCTCCGTGAAGTTCGGTTCCGCCGTTCACGCGCTCGAGGTCCTGGAGAGCCTGGGCCTCCGTTGTGTGAACACGGCCCGCTGCGTCCGCCTCTGCGGGGACAAGATCCGGACCAGCGTCCAGCTGGCGCGGGCGGGGCTGCCCCAGCCCCGCACCCGGCTCGCCTTCTCCAGCAAGGAGGCCCTGCAACTGCTGGAGGACGAGCTGGGCTATCCGGCCGTGATCAAACCGGCCGTGGGCTCGTGGGGACGCCTCGTGGCCCGCCTCAACGATCGCCACGCCGCGGAGGCCGTGCTGGAGGACCGGGAGGTCCTCGGCGGCTGGACCCACCGCTCGCTCTACCTCCAAGCCTTCGTGCGCAAGCCGGGGCGCGACGTGCGGGCCTTCGTGATCGGCGACGAGACCGTGGCCGCGGTCTATCGCGAGAGCGAGCACTGGGTGACCAACACGGCTCGCGGAGCTCGTACGAGCAACTGCCCCGTGACCCGCGAACTCGCCGAGCTCGCCTGCGGAGCCGCGCGCGCCGTCGAGGGCGACGTCGTCGCCGTGGACCTCGTGGAGGACGTCGACGGGCGGCTCCTGGTGCTGGAGGTGAACCACTCGATGGAGTTTCGCAACAGCATCGAGCCGACCGGAGTGGACCTGGCCGACCGGATCGTGGCGCACGTCCTCGACGTGCAGCGCGCCCGGAACGAGGCCGCGCCGCGACTCGCGGAGGCCGCGCCGTGATCCGCGTGGCCCTGGCCGGCGCCTCGGGCTACGTCGGAGGCGAGCTCCTGCGCCTGCTCGTCGACCACCCCCTCGTCGACGTCGTCCAGGTGACTTCCGAGCGCCTCGCCGGTCAGCCGGTGCGCCGCGTTCATCCCCACCTGCGCGGTGTCGAGCTCCCGCGGTTCACGTCCATCGAGGACCTGCGGCCGTGCGATGCGCTCTTCCTGGCGCTGCCGCACGGAGCCGCGGCGCGCTCGATCGAGCGCTTCGCCCAGCTGGCGGAACGCATCGTCGATTGCTCCGCGGACTTTCGCCTGCGCGATCCCGACGACTACGCGCGTCGCTACGGAGCGGACCATCCCGCGCCGGAGTGGCTCGAGCGCTTCGTCTACGGCCTGCCCGAGGTCGGACGAGAACGCCTCGCGGGCGCGCGCTACGTCAGCGGGGTCGGCTGCAACGCCACGGCCGTCAACCTGGCGCTCTTGCCCCTGGCTCGGTCGGGGTGGCTGAACCGCGGAGAGCGAGTCGTCGCCGAGGTCAAGGTCGGCTCGAGCGAGGCGGGGGCGGACGGAAACGCGGGGAGCCACCATCCCGTGCGCAGTGCCGTGGTCCGCTCCTACGCGCCCGTGGGCCACCGCCACGCGGCCGAGGTGATCCAGGCCTTCCCCGAGGTCGACCTCCACCTGTCGATCACGGCCGTCGAACTCGTGCGCGGTGCGCTCGCGACGTGCCACGTTTTCCTCGACGACGGGGTCGACGAGCGCGCGCTCCTGCGCGCCTACCACGGCGCCGTGGCATCCGAGCCCTTCCTCGACGTCGTCCACGAGCGCGCGGGCGCCTACCGGCACCCGGAGCCGAAGCTCCTGTGGGGGACCAATCGCGCGGACCTGGGCTTCGCGTTCGACCCCGACTCACGCCGGGTCGTGGCCCTGTGCGCGCTCGACAACCTGGGCAAGGGCGCTGCCGGCAGCGCCGTGCAGTGCTTGAACCTGTCCATGGGCTGGGACGAGACCACCGGTCTCGCGGCTCGCGGACTGCACCCCGTCGGCTAGGAACGAGGAGACGAGAGCCATGAGTCTGGTCGTGAAGGTCGGAGGAGCCCGCGGTGTCGCGCTGGATCCGCTGCTGGACGATCTCGCCGCCCGCCTGCGGGCGCGGGACGGGGGGGGACGGGCCGAGCCGGGTCGCGTGCTGCCCGTCGTGGTGCACGGCGGCTCGGAGGCGACGACGCTCCTGCAGAGCGCGCTGGGCCGGCCCGCCGAGTTCATCACGTCGCCGAGCGGCCACACGAGCCGGCGCACGGACCGTGCGGCGCTCGAGGCCTTCGCGATGGCGACGGCGCTGCTGAACCGCAAGCTCGTGGAAGGTCTGCTCTCCCGCGGCGTGCCGGCCTTCGGTCTGTCGGGCCTGGACGGTGCCTGCGTCCGGGGTCGCCGCAAGAGCCAGGTGCGCGCGGTCGTCGACGGCCGCACCCGCATCCTGCGCGACGAGTGGACCGGGCGGCCGGAGCACGTCGACGCGGGACTCCTGGAGATGCTGCGCGCGCGCGGTCTGGTTCCCGTGATCGCACCGCTGGCCTGCGGCGGGAGCGGGGAGATGCTGAACGTGGATGCCGACCGCCTCGCGGCCTGTGTCGCGGGAGCCCTCGCGGCCCGGACGCTGGTTCTCCTGACCAACGTGCGCGGACTGCTCGAGGATCCCGCGCGGCCCGAGACGCTCGTCCCGTTCGTGGCGGCATGCGAGCTCGACCGGGTGGAGCCGCTGGCCCTCGGCCGGATGCGCAAGAAGCTGCTCGGGGCGCGCGAGGCCCTCGCGGCGGGCGTCGAACGGGTCGTCATCGGAGACGCGCGCCGCGCGCGACCGCTGACGGACGCCCTGGCGGGCGAGGGCACGCAGATCGCGGCGGAGCGCGCGGTGGAGGCAGTGTCTTGAGCCGCACGGTTTCGCCGGGTTCCGCGACCGGGCAACCGCCGGATGCGCGCGCCGCCGCGGGTCCCGCGCGCGACCTGTGCCTGGCGGGGTCCCGCGGGCTGAACCTGGTCCGCGGGGAAGGGCCGTACGTGTTCGACGACGCGGGGCGGCGCTACTTCGACGCCACGTCGATGATGGGCGTCGCCGTGCTCGGGCACGCGCACCCGGCCATCGCGCGCGCCGTCGCCGAGCAGGCCCGCGAGCTCGTCGCGTGCTCCGCGAGCTTCGGCAGCCCCGTCCGCGAGGCGCTCGTCGCGCGCCTGGGCGAGCGACTCGCCCCTCTCGATCGGCTGTTCTTCTGCAACTCGGGCACCGAGTCGGTCGAAGCCGCCATCAAGTTCGCGCGCCACCTGACCGGGCGGCCCGGGGTCGTCGCCCTCGCGCGCGCGTTCCACGGCCGCACGTTCGGATCCCTGAGCGCCACGTGGCGCGCGCATCACCGCGCCGGAGCGGGGCCGCTCCTCGAGTCGTTCCGGCACGTGGCGCCCGGGGATCTCGACGGGCTCTCGGAGGCGCTTCGCGCGCGCGACGTGGGTCTGGTCCTGGTGGAGGTCGTCCAGGGCGAGGGCGGCGTGCACGTGCTCGACGGGACCTTCCTGCAGGCCGTCCAGGAGCTCTGCCGCACGCACGGCACGCTGTTCGGGATCGACGAGGTGCAGACGGGGATGGGGCGCACGGGGCGCTGGTTCGGGTTCCGTCATCACGGGCTGGATCCCGACCTCGTCTGCCTGGCGAAGGGCCTCGCGGGCGGGGTTCCGATCGGCGCGACCGCGCTGCGTGCGAGTGCGGGAGAGCTGCCGCAGGGAGCGCACGGATCGACGTTCGGTGGGAACCCGCTGGCGTGCGCCGCGGCCCTGGCCACGATCGGAGTTCTCGAGGACCACGCGCTGGTCGAGGCGGCCGCGGTTCGCGGCGAGCTCCTGCGCGCCGCCCTGCGGGAGCACTGCGGAAGCGCGGCGAGCGACGTCCGCGGCCTGGGTCTGATGGTCGGGGTCGAGCTCCCCGGCGGCGTGGTGCCGGTCCTGCGCAGCCTGCAGGCCCGGGGCTTCCTGGCGCTCGGCGCGGGTCGACGCGTCCTCCGCCTGCTGCCTCCGCTGATCAGCACCGAGGAACAGCTCGAAGCGCTCGCGGCGGCCGTCGGGCAGTGCGTGCGCGCGGAGGTGTCCGCGTGAACGACCGCGAGGCCCTGGACCTGCTGGAGGAGCTGGTCCGCGTCCCGAGCGTCAGCGGCGACGAGGCGGCTGCGGCCGAGCTCCTGGTCGCGCGCATGGCGGAGCTCGGGTTCGAGTCGGCGGTCGACGCCGTCGGCAACGCCGTCGGCACCGTCGGGCCCGCGGACGGGCCGGAGCTGGTGCTGCTCGGCCACGTGGACACCGTGCCGGGCGTGGTCCCGGTCCGGCGATCGGGCGGGCGCCTCTACGGCCGGGGAACCGTGGACGCCAAGGGCCCGCTGGTGGCCTTCGTCGCGGCGACCGCACGGGCGGCGCGCGACGGGCGGCTGGCGGCGCGGGTCACGGTGATCGGCTGCGTGGAGGAAGAGGCGCCGAGCTCCCGCGGCGCGCGCCACGCAGTGCGTCGACGCGCTCCCGCCGCCTGCGTCGTCGGCGAGCCCAGCGGGTGGGAGCGGATGACGCTCGGATACAAGGGGTACTTGCGCGCGCTCGTCTCGCGCGAGGTCGACGGCGGGCACGGTGCGCACGACCGCTCGAGCGCGTCCGAACTGGCCTGTGCCGCCTGGCAGCGCCTCGAGGGTGCCGCGCGTGAGTTCGACGCCGGCCGTGAGGAGCTCTACACCCGGCTGCTGACCCGGCTCGAGCGCGTCGAGGCCGGGCCGACCGGGCTGCGCGAACGCGCGCGACTCGACGTCGTCCTGCGTCTGCCCGAGGACCTCCCGCCGCCGCTCGCGCAGTCCTGGCTCGAGCGCGTCCTGCCCGAGTGGTCGGTGGAGACCTCGGGCGGCATGCCCGCCTGGTCCGGTCCGCGGACGACGGCGCTGCACCGCGCGCTCGCGCGACAGATCGCGCGGCGCGGCGGCCGGGCCGGATACGTGCGCAAGACCGGAACGGCGGACATGAACGTCGTCGCGCCCGCGTGGGGATGTCCCTGCCTCGCCTACGGGCCCGGCGACAGTCGGCTCGACCACACGCCCGAGGAGCACGTCGAGGAGCGGGAGTTCCTGAACGGCGTCGGGGTCCTGGCGGGACTGCTGTCCGAGCCTCGCTGGCTGACGGAGCTGGTCGCGACCTGACCGGGTTCGGGGTGGCACGAGCACCTCGATGCGTACGCCCTCGAGCCGGATGCGGAGTCCACCGAGCCCGGCGGGCACCTCGGTCCGCGCCGCCTGCGAACGGGCGCGAGACTCTTCCACGCGGGATGCGCCGCGGCGGATGGGGACGCCCGTGCTCTCGAACAGTAGGATGGGGTGCGAGAGGACGCGGAACCGCCTTGACGTCGAGATCTGGACCCTCCGGAGATGTACCCGACCTGCTGCAGCGGGGTGGCGGGCTGCGCGAGGGCGTGGCGCGCGACCTGGCGCGCGGCACCGGCGTTCCCGAGGCCTCGATCTACGGCGTCGGCAGCTTCTTCCACCTGCTGTCGCGACCCGACAAGCACGTGCGCGTCTGCACCGGGCTCTCGTGCCGCCTGGCGGGTGCCGACGAGGTCCTGCGCGCCGCGGAGGCGGCCGGCATGCCGGTCGAGGGCTGCTCCTGCCTCGCGGGCTGCGACGTGCCGCCGGCCGTGCTGCGCGAGCGCCGCGTGCTGCCGGCCGTGCAGGTCGCCGACGTCGAGCGCGCGGCGGGCGACTGGCGCGCGCTGCGCTCCGCGGGCGCGCCCGACGATCGCGCGTGGTTCGGCCACGCCTGGCCCGAGCGCGCCGACCCCGAACACCTCGTCCTCGACCTGCACGGCACGCCCGACTTCAGCGGCGCCGCCTACCGCCGCGCGCGCGACCTCGGACCCGAGGCGCTCTTCGCCACGCTCGAGGAATCCGGCCTGCAGGGCCGCGGCGGCGCCGGCTTCCCCGCCCACATCAAGTGGCGCGGCGTGCACGGGCAGCCGGAGACGAAGCGCTACGTCGTCCTGAACGCCGACGAGGGCGAGCCGGGCACGTTCAAGGACCGCGAGGTCCTGCTGCGCCGACCCGATCGCGTCCTGGAGGGGCTCGCGATCGCCGCGCGCGCCGTCGGCGCCGACGAGGTCTACCTGTACCTGCGGGGCGAGTTCGAGGTGCCGTGGGGCATCGTGGAGGACGCGCTCGCGCGCTTCGAGCGCGACGACGTCTTCGACGGCCTGCGCTTCCACCTGCACGCCGGGCAGGGTGCGTACATCTGCGGCGAGGAGACGGCGCTGATCGAGGCGCTCGAGGGCAAGCGCGGCATGCCGCGCCTGAAGCCACCGTTTCCCGTCGAGGTCGGCCTGTGGGGCAAGCCCACGCTCGTGCACAACGTCGAGACGATCGCGTGCATCGCGCCGATCCTCGAGCGCGGCGGAGCGTGGTTCCGCGCGCTGGGCCGCACCGAGCCCGGGACGAAGCTCTACTGCGTCAGCGGACACGTGCAGCGCCCCGGGACGTACGAGCTGCCGCTCGGCGTCACGCTGGACGAGCTGCTCGAGGCCGCCGGCGGCGTCGTGGGCGAGCTCAAGGCCTTCAGCCCGGGCGGCGCCAGCTCGGGCTTCCTGCCGGCTTCGATGCGCGACGTGCCGCTCGACTTCAAGTCGCTGGCCGCGGTCGGTTCGATGCTGGGGTCGGCGGGCGTGGTCGTCCTCAACGACACGGCGGACCTGCGCGAGGCCGCGCTCGACCAGCTGCGCTTCTTCGAGGACGAGAGCTGCGGGCAGTGCGCGCCGTGTCGCATCGGTACGTACTACCTGCGCGACGCGCTGAAACGACACCTCGCCGACGGCTCGGCCGGCGAGGACGCTGCGCGCAGCCTGGCCCAGGTCTCCGACGCGGCCTGGCAGATGAACGAGGGCTCGATCTGCGGGCTGGGCCAGGCGGCCCCGCTCCCGCTGACGAGCGCGTTGAAGCACTTCCCCGAGGAGTTCCGCACGTGATCCAACCCCATCAGATCACCCTCGAAGGACAGACCGTCGCGTTCGAGCCGGGCGAGACCGTGCTCGACGTCGCGCGGCGACTCGACATCGAGATCCCGACCCTGTGCCACGATCCGCGGCTCGACCCGGCCGGCGCGTGCCGGACGTGCCTGGTCGAGATCGAGGGCTGGCGCCGCCTCGCGCCCGCGTGCGCGACGCCCGCCGCCCCCGGCATGGTCGTGCAGTCGGAGAGCGAGCGCATCGACCGCCACCGCAAGACGCTGCTCGCGCTGTACCTGACCGATCAGCCCGCGACCGACGCGCAGCCCGCGAGCAGCGCGCCGAACGAGCTGCTCGAGATGGCGCGGCGCTACGAGGCCCCGACGGACTGGACCAAGCTGCCGTCGAAGCGCGCCGGCCGCCCCGGCGACCGCAACCCCTACATCCACTTCGAGCCCGACACCTGCATCCTCTGCGCGCGCTGCACGCGCTACTGCGACGAGGTCGAGGGCGTCACCGCGATCACGCTGACCGGGCGGGGCTCGGAGACGACGATCTCCACGGCCGACAGCCTGTCGCTGCTGGACACGACCTGCGAGCTCTGCGGCGGCTGCATCGACGTCTGCCCGACCGGAGCCATGGGCGAGAAGCTGCCGCTCACGCGGCACGCCAAGCCCGAGGTCCAGCTCGAGAAGGTGCGCTCGACGTGCAACTTCTGCGGCGTCGGCTGTCAGCTCGACCTGAACGTCGACCGCGAGGCGGACGGCGGGCGCGGGCGCCTCGTCAAGGTCACGAGCCCGCCGCCGGGCAGCACGACGAACGACGGCAACCTGTGCGTGAAGGGGCGCTTCGCCTACGACTTCGTGCACCATCCCGATCGCCTGACGAAGCCGCTCTTGCGCGGGGCCGACGGCGAGCTGCACGAGACCACCTGGGAGGAGGCGCTGCGCGTCGCGGCGGCCGGCCTCCGGGGCGTGGCCGAGCGTCACGGAGCGGACTCCCTCGGGTTCGTCAGCTCGTCGCGCTGCACCTGCGAGGAGAACTACCTGGTCCAGAAGCTGTCGCGCGCGGTGTACGGCACGAACAACGTGCACCAGTGCGCGGCGACATGACACGCTCCCACGGTGGCCGGTCTGGTCACCACCTTCGGAGCGGGCGCGATGACGAACTCGATCGGCGAGATTCGTGACGCCGACTTCCTGTTCGTGATCGGCAGCAACACGAGCGAGGCGCACCCGATCATCGCCATGGAGATGAAGCGGGCCGTGCGTCGCGGCGCGACGCTGGTCGTGGCCGATCCGCGCGCGATCTGGATGACGACCATCGCGTCGAAGCACCTGCAGCTCGCTCCGGGCACCGACGTCTGGCTGCTGAACGCGATGGCCCACGTGATCGTCGAGGAGGACCTCGTCGACCGCGCGTTCATCGAGCAGCACACCGAGGGCTTCCAGAGCGTGGTCGACACGCTCGCGCGCTACACCCCTGAGGAGGCCGAGAAGGTGACCGGCATCTCCGCCGAGGAGATCCGCTGGACGGCGCGTCGCTACGCCACGACCGAGCGGGCGGGGATCTACTACACGCTGGGCATCACGGAGCACACGCACGGTACCGACAACGTCTACGCGCTGGCGAACCTCGTGCTCATGACCGGCCACCTCGGCAAGCGCTCGGCGGGCATGAACCCGCTGCGTGGTCAGAACAACGTGCAGGGGGCCAACGACTCGGGTGCGACGCCGATCTTCCTTCCGGGCTACCAGCGCATCGACGACCCCGAGGTGCACGCCAAGTACGAGCGCTCCTGGGGCGTGAAGCTCTCGCCCGATCCTGGCCTGAACCTGAACGAGATGATGAAGAAGGTCGGCGAGGGCATCTACGGGATGTTCGTGATGGGGGAGGACATCGTGCTGTCCGAGCCCAACGCGCTGCGTCTCGAAGCGGCCATGAACCGCCTGGAGTTCCTCGTCGTCCAGGAGCCGTTCCTGAACGAGACGACGCGCTTCGCCGACGTCGTGCTGCCCGCGGCGGTGTTCGCCGAGAAGGACGGTGTGTTCACGAACTCCGAGCGCCGCGTCCAGCGCGTGCGCAAGGCCGTGGAGCCCCCGGGCGAGGCGCGCGCCGACTGGAGCATCCTCGTCGACCTCGCCAACGCGAGCGGCGCGTCGTGGGCCTACGCGGGGCCGGCCGAGGTCTACGACGAGATGGTCAAGGACGCCCCCAAGCTCGCCGGGATCAGCCACGCCCGTCTCGACGCCGAGCGGCCCCACGGCAAGACCGGCCTGCAGTGGCCGTGCCCGGACTCCACCCACCCCGGGACCGAGTTCCTGCACGAGGGCGGCGTCCTGCGCGGCAAGGGGCTGTTCCAGGCCGTCGACTACCGGCCGCCGATGGAGCTGCCCGACGAGGAGTACGGCCTGCTGCTCTCGACCGGGCGCACGCTCTACCACTACAACGCGGCCACGCAGACGCGGCGCGAGTCGGGGCTCGCCGCCAAGCAGTCCGAGCCTTTCGTCGAGATCCACCCGCGAGACGCCAAGCGCCGCAAGATCGCCGACGGCGACATGGTCGAGATCCGCACCCGACGCGGCAGCGTTCAGGCGCGCGCGATCGTGTCGCGTCAGGTCCGGCCCGGCTGCGTCTGGACGCCGCTGCACTTCGCCGAGGCGCGCGCCAACGTCCTGACCAACGACGCGGGCGACCCGGTGACGGGCACCGCGGAATACAAGGTCTGCGCGGCGGAGATCGCGCGCGTGGACGGGCCCGGCCGCGAGGCCTCGTCCTTCTTCCCCGGCAGCTACTACCGCTCCGCCGGCCCGGGTCCCTGAGGCTCGTCGCGCGCCGTCGGGCCGAGCCGCGACCAGGCGCGGGCGGCGAAGAACGCCAGCACGAGCAGCGCGCCCGCCGTCACGGCACGCGTTCCCGGGCCGCCTGCATCGTCTTCGACGCGCTGCAGCAGGACGCGCGTGGCGTCGATCCCGACGGCCAGGCACGCAACCCCGATCCACCAGCGCAGCGCGCCCCCGGCGCGCGCCCAGCGCGACCAGGCGGCCAGCGCCGCGAGGGCGAAGAGCGGCGCGAGAAGCGGATACACGGCGGGAGGGCTCACGCGTAGAGCGACGCCACCTGGTCGCCGTAGCCGTTGTAGGGCAGCGTCGGCACGCGCCGTCCCGAGCCGAGCAGCCGCTCGTGCGTCTGCGCCCAGCGCGGATGCGGCTGGTTCGGGTCGACGTTGGAGAGCCACGAGTACTCGTCCGGCTGCAGGTCGTTCCAGAACGTGCGCGGGCGCTCGGCGAGCAGCGTCATGCGCACGACGCTCTTGGGGCCCTTGTAGCCGTACTTCCACGGCAGCACGATGCGCAGCGGCGCGCCGCTCTGAGGTGCGAGCCGCTTCCCGTACAGACCGGTGGCGACGAACGCCAGCGGGTTCGCCGCCTCGTCGAGCCGCAGGGCTTCGTAGTAGGGGAAGGAGTAACGATCCGTGCGCTGTCCCGGCGCCTGGACGGGATCGTGGAAGCTCTGGAACGCGACGTAGCGCGCCCCCTCCAGCGGCTCGACCAGGGCGAGCAGCTTCGCGAGCGGTACGCCGGTCCACGGAACGGTCATGGCCCAGGCCTCCACGCAGCGGAAGCGGTAGAGGCGCTCCTCGAGACCGAGGGCCTCGACGGTCTCGAGCGGGATCGATCCCGGGCGCCCGACGAGGCCGTCGACGGCGAGGGCGTACGGGTCGATCACGAAGTCGCGCGCGAGGCTCCACACGCGGCGCTTGTCCTCGCCGAACTCGTAGAAGTTGTTGTAGCGCAGCACCAGCGACTCGGGCGTCGGGGCCCGTCCGGCGCGCGGCACGTCGGCGTTGCGGCGCGCGTGCAGCGCGGGCGCGACCGGCAGCCCGCGCTCCTCGGCGCGGCGCTGGAGCGCGCGGCCGCCGAGGGCCACGCCGGCGGCCGACAGGCCACCGAGTCCCAGCGCGCGCAGGAAGCGCCGCCGGTCGGCGTGGGCGGACTCGGGAGTCGCCTCGGACTCGCGCAGGGCCCAGGCCGGTCGTCGAGGGATGCGTCGCACCCCCCCTGGATCGGTCGCCGACCCGCCGTCGCGCGAGTGCGGCGGTCGGAAACCCCGGAGAGAGCTCGCTAACGGCCCCGCGGCGGGACCGTCCAGCGGTCGGCGCGGCCCCGCGCCCGTCCGGATGACCCGGTGACGGTTCACCGCTCCGCAGACTTCCATCGCCCGTTCGCTCCAGGAGACCCCCATGCACGCCCTCGCCGCCCTCGCGCTCGCTACCCTCCCCTGCCTGCGCCCCGCCTGCGGCGCGACGGCCCAGGAAGCGGGGGCCGCGGAGGCGCCCCGACCCGGAGATCCGGCTCCGTCGCTCGCGCTCACGGACCTCGACGGGCGCGCGCACGACCTCGCCCAGCTGCGCGGCCGCATCGTCGTGCTCGAGTGGACCAACCACGCCTGCCCCGCCGTCGCCGCGGTGCACGGCTCGCGCGTGGCGGCGGACGTGCGCGCCGCCGTCGCCGGGGACGACGTGGCGTGGCTGCAGGTGGATTCCTCGTGGTACGCGCCGGGGTCGCGGCGGGAGATCGCCGCGTTCCGGCGCCGGGCGGGGCTCGAAGTTCCGTACCTGCTCGACCCCGAGGGCGAGGCGGCGCGACGTTTCGGCGCGCGCGCGACCCCGCACGTGTTCGTCGTCGACGCGGCGGGCCGGCTGGCCTACTCGGGTGCGTTCGACGACGGAGGCAGGGACCTCGAGCGTCGTTCGTACGTGCTCGCGGCGGTGGACGACCTGCGCACCGGCCGCGCCGTGCGCACGCCGCGGACGCGTCCGCGAGGTTGCTCGATCAAGTTCGGCGCGCCGCGCGCCTTCGAGCGCGAGGAGATCGCCGAGGACGTGCCCGCGCTGCGCGCCTACGAGGACGCCGCGCGGGAGGCGCGCGCGGGTCGGTTCGGCGAGGCGCTCGCCGCCCTCGACGCGGCGCTCGAGCTCGACCTCCCCGAGCCGTGGCGCGTACTCGCCGACCCCGACTTCACCGCCTTGATGCTCGACGACGAGAGCCGGCGCGAGGTGCGCCGCCGCCTGCGTGAGCGACCGGCCCGCGGAGCGCTCACGCTCGTGTCGCCGGCGGAGCCCGGCGAGCCGCTGGTGCTGACCGGGACCGTCCGCGACGCGCGCGGCGCCCCCGTCCCCGGCGCGGTGCTGTCGCTCTACCACACCGACGACGCGGGCTGGTACGCACCGGGGACGACGGCGGCGCCCAATCCGCGACTCTGCGGCCTCGTGCAGACCGATGCGCGCGGGGCCTACCGCGTGCGCACCGTCATGCCCGGGCACTACGCCGACGCGTCCGACGGTCCCGCGCACGTCCACCTCGACGTGATGAACGCGCGCGCGCTCGGCTTCGCCCCGCACGGAGGCCACCTCGCGAGCCTCTACTTCGAGGACGATCCGAACCTGCGGGGCTCCAGCCTGCGCGAGATCACGTCCGACGGCTGCGCCATCCGCCCGCCCGCGCGGACCGCGGAGGGCGTCCGGCTCTACGTGCACGACATCGAGCTGCAGCCGGCGGACTGACCGGTTGCGCGGCCCGCGGAGTTCGCCGGCGCGAGGACGGCGACCCGCTAGAGCTGGCGGAGGACGAGGTTGCGGAAGTGGATCTCCGCGCCCTCGGACTGCAGGGCGATCGCGCCGCGCGCGCGCGAGGCGTTGCGACCGTGGTTGGCGAGGACGCCGTTGACCCACACGACGACCTCGTCGCCGTCGCAGCGTACGCGCATCGTGTTCCACTCGCCCTCGGGGCGCTCGGTGACCTCGGGGCGCCGCGCGATGCGAACGCCGTCGAGCGTTCCGCCCTTGGGGCTCAGGCCCGTGTCCATCAGGATGAAGTCGCCGGCGTTGCCGGAGCGCAGCTGGACCTCGAGGCAGCGCGGCCAGCCGTGGAAGACGCGGGGCTCCCCGGCGTGGACGAGCAGGCCGGAGTTGCCGCCCGAGACTCCCGGACCCCAGCGCCAGTCGAACGACACCTCGTAGTCCGCGTGCTCCGCGAGCGTGCGCAGCGCGCCCGGCACGGAGCCGTCGGTCAGCAGGATCCCGTTCGCTCGACGCCAGGCGCTGAACGGAGCAGCGTCGTTCTCGGGACCCTGGAAGCTCCAGCCCTCGAAGCCCGCACTGGGCAGCAGGGGCAGCGCGGGATTCGAGTCGCCCGAGGAGGCGCAGGAAGCGGTCAGCACGAGGGCGAGCAGGGGTGCGAACTTCGTCATGCCGCCCAGCCTAACTCGCGGGGCGCCGCCGTCGAAGCGCGACGCGCGGGAGGGCTTGCGGCGGGCGTTCCGAGAGGCGAGGGTGCGCCGGATGGGCGCACCCGACGGATGCCCGAGCAGCGGCCGCTGGAGCCGGCGCCTGTCGCGCGGAGTGCGGACGGTGGCGGTCGGGGTCCTCGTCCTGGCCGTGGTCGGCGGGGTCGCGACGCGGGTCTTCGCGGCGCGCGCGCGGGCCGAGTTCCCGGCGCGGGGGGAGTACGTCGTCGTCGAGGGATTGCGCCAGCACGTCCTCACTCGCGGCTCGGGGCCCCCGGTCGTGTTCGTGCACGGCGCGTTCGGCGCGCTGCAGGACTTCTCCGGCACGATCCTGGCCGAGGCCGCGGAGCGCTACACGTGCGTGCTCTGGGACCGACCGGGACACGGCTACAGCGAACGCCCCGACGGCGAGGTCGATCCCGGGCGGCAGGCGCACCTGCTGCTGGACCTCCTGCGCGTCGAGCGCATCGAGGACCCGCTGCTCGTGGGCTTCTCGTACGGCGGCGCCGTGTGCCTGGCGGCCGCCCTGGAGGCTCCGGCGCAAGTGCGCGGGGTCGTGCTCGTCAACGGGCCGAGCCACCCGTGGCCGGATCCGCTCGACCTCGAGTACCGCGTCGCGGCGGTGCCCGTCCTGGGCCGGTTGCTCTCCGAGACCGTGGTCACGCCGCTCGGCGCCCTGCTCGCGCGCGGATCCGTCGCCCGCGCCTTCGACCCGCTCCCCGTCCCCCCGAGCTTCGCGAACTCGCCCCTCGAGCTGGCGCTGCGTCCCGCGAGCTACCGCGCGAACACGGAGGACATTCGCCTGCTCAAGCCGTTCCTGCGCGAGCAGGCGCACCGCTACGGCGAGCTCCGCGTGCCGATCACCGCGCTCGTGTCGACCGGAGACCGGATCGTCAGTCCCACGATCCACGTGCCGCAGCTCGTCGAGCAGGCCCCGGACTGTCGGCAGGTCCGGGTCGAGAACGCCGGTCACCAGCTGCTCTACACGCATCCGGAGCTCGTGCTCGACACGATCGACGAGGCGCTTCGTCGCGACGGCTGATCCCGGTCAGGTCGATGCGGTCTCCAGCAGGACCTTGGTGCAGCCCTCGAGCCGACGATCGAACAGGTCGTACGCGCGCGCGCCCTCCTCGAGCGCGAGCCTGTGCGAGAACACCGACGACAGGTCGTAGCGCCGCGCGCGGACCAGCTCGAGCGCGCGCTCCATGTAGCCGCGCGCTGGACAGCGACCGGCGCGGTACGTCAGGTTCTTGTCGTAGGCCTCGCCGGGCGCGAAGGCGAAGGTGGCCTCGGTGTGCACGCCGCACGCGGCGACCGTTCCTCCGGGTCGGACCAGGTCGACCGCGAGTCGCGAGGCGGCGGGTGTTCCGACCGCTTCGAGGATCGAGTCCGCGCCGCGGCCCTCGGTGGCGCGACGGACGGCGGCGACGGGGTCGACGGCCTCCAGGTCCAGCGGCTCCGCGCCGAACTCTTCGGCGAGCCGCAGGCGTTCGGGCACGCGGTCGACGGCCCAGACGCGCTCGGCACCGAGCTCGCGCGCGGCGATGACGGCCATCAGGCCGACCGGGCCGCAGCCCACGACGACGGCCGTCCTCCCGGGTCCCACGTCGGCGGACTCGGCGCAGAAGAGGCCCGTCGAGAGCACGTCGCCGGAGAGCAGGACGTCCTCGCGTTCGAGGTCCGGAGGAGCGGGCACGAGCGTCGCGTCGGCGAGCGGCACGCGGACGTACTCGGCCTGGGCGCCGTGCAGGCCGCGGCCCTCTTGCACCCAGCCGAACAATGCGCCGTGCGAGCAGCGGCACGTGAGTCCAGCGCGGCAGTAGAAGCATCCTCCGCACGAGCTCGTGAACGGGCTGACGACGCGCGTGCCGGGGCGCAGCTCGTCCACGTCGGCTCCGACGTCGACCACGGAGCCGAGAAACTCGTGCCCGAGCACGGTGCCCTCGTCGAGGCCGCGCTCGTGGCCGCGGTAGACGTGCAGGTCCGACCCGCAGATGGCGGTCAGCTCGACGCGCACGAGAGCGTCGCGGGGATCGAGCAGGCCGGGGTCGGGGACCGCTTCGCAGCGGACGGTGCCGGGGCCGTGGAAGGTCAGCGCGCGCACGCCGGCGAGCTTACCACCGGCGGGGACCTCGAGGTTCCGCGGTCAGGCTACGCGCCGCGAGCCCGGCAGCGCGAAGTCGCGCGCGGCGGCGCCGAACAGGAATCCCTGCAGCAGGTCGCAGCCGAGCCGCGTCACCGTCTCGAGCTCGGCCTCGGTCTCGATCCCCTCGGCGACCGTGAGGATCCCGAGCTGCCGGCACAGCCCGGTCATGAGCTCGATCAGGCGCTGCTGGGTGGGCGAGGTGTCGATGCCGCGGGTCAGCTCCATGTCGAACTTGACCACGTCGGGCGACACGAGCATGAAGCTCGTCAGGCCCGAGTAGCCGGAGCCCAGGTCGTCCACCGCGATCCGGTACCCGTGCCGCCGCAGCGAGGCCACGCGTTGCTGGAGGTGCGTGTCCTCCTTGAAGGAGTGCCGCTCGGTGACCTCCAGGACGATTCTCTCGGAGTGGGCGCGCAGCGGATCCTCGCCGTTCACGAACGCGGAGTCGGCCAGGTCGTCGGCGGTCACGTTGACGAGGATCGCCGCTTCCGCGGGAGCCGCGGAGATGTCGCGCGCCACGCGGTCGCGGATGCAGCGGCTGAGCTCGGCGGAGCGACCGAGGCGCTCCGCGGCGGAGAACAGCAGGCCTGGATGGACCAGCACCTCGCTGTCGGTGCGGACGAGCGCCTCGTAGCCGTAGAGCGACTCGTCGGCGGCGCGCAGGACCGGCTGGTACCCCATCCAGAGACTCGCCAGAGCTTCGTCGAACTCCGCCCCGCGTTGCGCCGCGTCCGCGGGATTCCGCGCTCCGCGCCAGGCGTGGAACTCCGCCTGCTGCGCGCGCAGCTCCAGCCCGTCGCGGATCGCCGCGGACACCTCGGAGAACGAGCACGGCTTCTGGAGGAACCGAAAGACCTCGGCGGCGTTGATCGCGTTCACGGCCGCGCCGAGGTCGGCCTGACCGGACAGCACGATGCGCACGGTGTCGGGGGTGGTCTCGCGAAGCTGCGCCAGGAGCTCCGAACCTCGCAGGCCCGGCATGGTCTCGTCGGTGACGACGACGTCGTAGGGCGACCGCGAGAAGAGCCGCAGGGCTTCCTCCGCGGACTGGGCCGTGTCCAGCTCCCAGGGCTCGCCGCGAAAGGCGCGCGCCAGTCCGCTCGTCTGGATGGGTTCGTCGTCGACGAGCAGGATGCGGGGGGGCTTGGCCGGGGAGCTCATGGGGGCGCTCGCGTCGAACGGCAGCGACTCCGGGCGGACGCTGAGGGTGGCGGGGACCAGGATCCGTTCGGCGGGACGCGAGCGGACCTTGAGGTCGTTCGGGCATCGGGAAAGACCTTCCGTATCGCCCGCGACGCACCGCGCGGCGAGGGTTAGCATCCCCCCTGGTCCCGGAGGCCGTTTCATGCGTTGGCGAGGACGCCGTCAGAGCGACAACATCGAGGATAGGCGCGGCTCGGCCGCGCCCAGGCTGGCCGTTGGCGGCGGGCTCGGGGTGCTGATCATCGCCGTGATCGCGGTGCTGATGGGCGGCGACCCCCAGGCGCTGCTCGACGTCGTCGGGCAGCAGGGCGTGGGCGCCAGTGCGCCGGTCGGCCGCTCGAGTGGGGGCGAGACGGCCGCGGAGTCGCCGCAGGAAGCGGAGCTGCGCGAGTTCCTGGCGGTCGTGCTCGCGGAGACCGAGGACGTCTGGCACGCGCTGCTGGACGACACGGACACGCCGTACCGCGAGCCGACGCTCGTGCTGTTCCGCGACGCGGTGCGGTCGGCCTGCGGCTCGCAGGACGCGGCCGTCGGGCCGTTCTACTGCCCCGGCGACAGCAGCGTGTACCTCGACCTGGGCTTCCTGGAGCAGCTCATGGACCAGTTCGGGGCCGCGGGGGACTTCGCGCGCGCGTACGTCGTCGCGCACGAGGTCGGGCACCACGTCCAGAACCTGCTCGGGATCTCGGGCCAGATGCGCGACTTGCAGCGCGGGTCGAGCCGGGTCGAGGCGAACGAGCTGTCGGTGCGGCTCGAACTCCAGGCGGACTTCCTGGCCGGCGTCTGGGCCCATCACGTCCAGGCGCGCGCGGCGCTGCTCGAGGCGGGGGACATCGAGGAGGCGCTGAACGCCGCGAGCCAGATCGGCGACGACACGATCCAGCGGCGCTCGCAGGGGCGCGTCGTCCCGGAGTCGTTCACCCACGGCACCTCAGCGCAGCGCAGACGCTGGTTCGGCCGCGGCTTCGAGACCGGCGACCTGTCCCAGGGCAACACCTTCGACGTCCCCGATCGCGACCTCTGAGGCGCGCGCCCCGAGCCACCCCATGCTGCGGATCGATCTGTTCGAGGCGCGCGTGCGCACGGCCGCTCTCGTCGAGGGTGTGTCCTACGTCCTGTTGCTCTTCGTCGCCATGCCGCTGAAGTACCTGGCGGAGCTGCCGATCTACGTGCGCATCGTGGGCACGCTGCACGGCGCGCTGTTCGTGTGGCTGATGCTGCTGCTCGCGCGCGGCGTGTTCTGGCGCGGTCGCACGTTCGGCTGGGCGACGCGCATCGGGATCGCGTCGCTCGTGCCGTTCGGGACCTTCCTTCTCGACGGGCGACTGCGCGCCGAGGAGCTCGCCGCCCGCGAGGCGCGGCGCCCGCGGGCCTGAGCGCGCGTTCAGCGCGCCGCGCGCACGGCCTCGAGCCAGCCGGTGCCGAAGCGTTCGTCGGGCTCGAGGTAGTGCCCCTCGCTCCACTCGTTCAGGGACGCCACGAAGACGAGCGAGTCGTCGAGGCGCGCGAGCTCGGGCGCCGCGCGAACGGCGCGCGCGAGGGCCTGCTGGAAGAGCTCGGGATGCTCGCCCACGACCACGGGGGACCACGGGTACTTGCCCGGCACCTCGGCACCGAAGTCCGCGGCGCGCGGCGAGGCGTCCCAGCCGGGCGAGACCGCCGGCATGTACGGCAGGCCCGAGGCCGTGGCGAAGCGCCGCCACTCGCCCGCGCGCAGGTTCGCGCAGCGCGCGTAGTCCTGGCGGGGCGGCCCCTTCCAGTCGGGCAGGAACACGTAATGCGTCACGCTGTCGAAGCCGACGTCGCGCAGGTCGCCGACGACCGCGCTCGAGGGCTCGATGGCCGCGAGGTGGAAGTCGTCGAACCCGTGGGCGCCGAGCCAGGCGCGGGCGGCCCGCACGGCGCGGGTCGCCTCGGCGAGACCCAGCTCGCGCAGGAAGAACGTCGAGTCGTAGATCGAGAAGTAGGGTCGACCCTCCACGCGAACGTAGTTCGGTCGTCGGAAGTAGGCGCGTGCGACGGTGGCGACGAGCTCGACGAAGTCGTCCACGTCCGAGGGCGCGCGGCGGCCGTCCTCGATCACCGGCAGGTCGCTGCGGCGAACGGGGAGCACCCGACGCGGCATGCGATTGGCCCAGAGTACGGCGAACGGCATGTCGGAGCCCTGCGGCGCGCCGAGGAACCCGAGGTCCAGCGCCTCCTCGAAGACGCGCTTTCCGCGGCACCAGAAGAAGCCGTAGACCAGCGCGTCGACGCCGTGATCGGCCGCGAGTTGCACGCGTCGACCGACCTCCGCGGGGTCGCGATCGTCGTACGTGCCGAGCAGGGGCACGCGCGGCTGGTGGTGACCCTCGAACCGCGGCCGGCAAGCCGACACGAGCTCCCACTCCGTGAAGCCGGGGTGGAAGCTCGAGTCGCGCTCGGGCAGCGGGTGCCAGCCCGGATAGACGTAGGCCGCGATCCTCAACCGACGCGGCGCACCAGGAAGCGCATCGCCCCGGCATTGTTCCCGTAGCGGCTCGGGAGGTCGTTGGCGAAGGTGCACAGCTCGCCGGTGCGCTCGGGCACGTAGGGCACGTCGGTGTGGTGCAGCAGCTCGAAGAGCTCGTCGTCGGAGTCCCCGACCGAGCCGACCAGCGCGAACCAGTTCGCGTCGCGCTTGCGGCGACGCCACTGGACCGCGGCGATGGCGACCTCCTTCAGGCCGAGCTTCACCTCGTCGAGGGTCCAGCCCTGCGGCCCGCAGGCGATCGAGGCGTCGTGCCAGACCTGTCCGGGCGGGACCTCGAACAGGTACTGCGCGCCCTGCTCGAGGGCGATCCCGCTCGCGTTGAGGCGCTGGTGCGCGCTGCACGAGAGCTCGCGGGTCTCGTCGACGCGCAGCGAGGTCAGGCGGCGGGCGCCGGCCCGCAGGTGGTGCGCCAGACCGGCGTAGGACTCGCGCGACTGATCGGGATGCAGGATCTCGTGCAGCAGGCGTCGCAGCGCGCGCGGACGGTAGCCGCCGGAGCCGTGGATGCGCTCGGACACGCTCCAGTGCACGAGCGGCGGCACGTCGCTGGGTCGGTCCGCCACGTTCACCCGCGGCGTGCGCACCGTCAGGGTCAGGCGCGTGGCGAACGGGAGGCGGCGCTGGAAGTGCGCCTTGCCCAGCGGGTCGGGCTGGAGCTCGACGTCGTCGAGGTCGATGTCGTAGTCCGCGTCGGGTGCCACGAGCGAGTCGAAGTCGAGGTCCGCCGGGGCGAGGGTGCGCAGGCCGAGCTCGCGCCGCTGGAACTCGTCGAGCGCGAACTGCAGCGTCAGGTCGGAGAGTCCGTCGTCGCGGTAGCCTCCGCCGACGTCGGAGTGGACCCCGGGGAACCAGACCTCGGTCACGCGCTCCTCCGCGTTCATCAGGGTCGGCAGGAACGCCTTGCGGCTGTCGTCGAGCGAGACCAGGTGCAGCGCCTCGTCGAGCGTCTTCGAGACGGTGCCGTCCTCGAAGACGACGTCGGAGACCGGCTTCTCGCTGTCGTCCAGGTTCGGCTTGCCGATCGAGGCGACGGTGTCGAAGGCCAGCAGGAAGCGGATGCGCGGCGAGTCGCCCTCGAAGAGGTCGGGGAGCACGCAGGCGAAGCGTCGGGCGATCGCTGCGCCGCGACTGAAGCCCAGCACGAACACGCGGTCGCCCGGCTCGTAGGCGCGCTGCAGGTCGGCGACGCCGGCGCGGATGATGCGGCCGACGTCGAGCTGGTCCGGTGCGAACGCGGCGTTGAAGATCCGCCGTACCTTGCCGCCGTACGTGCCCACGCCGGGGTGGTAGAAGCTGATCTGGTCGTCGAAGCGGCTGCCGCCGACCAGATCACCGCCCAGGAGCAGGTGCAGCTTCAGCACGTTCGTGATGTTCTGGTCCTCGATGCCGCCGGCGTTCGTGTGCGCCTGCACCGCGTCGCTGGGTTCGTTGCTGGTCCCGTCGAAGCACAGGACGATGTTCTTCGGCATGGTCTCCTCCTCGAGATCTGGCGGACGCGCCGTGCGCCCTTCTGCGATTCTATGCTCTGGAACGTTCGCGGCGAGTGGTCGGGGTCTTGCGCGGCGTCGGCCGCGAGCCGAGAATCCGGCCTGGTGAGGCGAGGGGAGTTCGCGCCGCCGGCGAACGTGATTTCGCGACCCAGCATGCACCGTCGACCCAGCGCTCCGCACGTCCCTATCCCGAGCGCGATGGCGCCTGGGGCACGGCGGTCGCGCGTGATGCGGCGGCTGGTCGCACTGGCGGGACTGCTGGCCGCGGCCTGCGGGCCTTCCGGGGGGCCCGAGAGCCGGGAGCCCGGCGGCGACGTGATCCTGATCACGATCGACACGCTGCGCGCCGGTCATCTCGGGCTGTACGGCTACCCCCGCGACACGACGCCGCACCTCGACCGCTGGTTCGGAGAGGGACGCGTTCTGGAGCGCGCCTACGCCGCCGAGGCCGCGACCTCGCCCAGCGTCGTCAGCATGCTGTCGGGCCGCTTGCCGCAGGAGCACGGCGTGCGGCTCTTCTTCCAGCTCGTGCCGGAGGAGGTCGAGCTGATTCCCGAGCGTCTGCCGGAGGCCTATCAGACCGCGGCCTTCGTCTCGAACATGGTGCTGACCGACGAGGCCATGGGCCTCGGGAGCCGCTTCGACCACTTCGACGACTTCGTCGCGCTGCGCGAGTCGCAGCGCGTCATGTTCGAGCGCACCGCCGAGGACACGACCAACGCGGCCCTGCTGTGGCTCGCGCGCGATCGCGATCCGGAGCGCCCGCTGTTCCTGTGGGTGCACTACATCGACCCGCACGGTCCCTACCGGCCGCCGGAGGGCTGGGGTGACGCGTTCGACCACGAGGGCACCGCGCCGCTCGAGGTCGATCGGATCCCGACCTACGGCGTGCTCGAGGGCGTCGACGACGCGCTGGAGTACGTCGATCGCTACGACGCCGAGATCCGCTACGCCGACGCGCAGGTCGGGCGTTTGCTCGACGGCTACGCCCGCACGGCGGACGTCGACGACGCCCTCGTGCTGCTCACCGCCGACCACGGCGAGACCATGGCCAATCGCGAGCGCTGGTTCGACCACGGCTACCACGTGTACGAGGACATCGTGCACGTGCCGCTGATGCTGCGCGGGCCCGGGGTCGCTCCCGGGCGCGTGCGCGGCCTGGCGTCGGGCGTCGACGTGTTCGCGACGCTGCTGGGCGCCGCGGGAGTCGTGGACCGGACGGGACCAGGAATCGACCTGCGGCGCACCGAGCCGCCGGCCGATCGGGTCGTCTTCTTCGAGGCCTCGCGCAAGGCGGTGCAGTGGCGCGGCGCGCTGCGCGCGGACGACAAGTGGGTCGTCGCGGTCGTGGGGGAGGAGCGCGCGATCTCCTCGCGCCGCACGTACGACCTGCGCGAGGATCCGCTCGAGCTGGACCCGCGGCCCTGGCGGCCCGACGAGCTGCCCGCGCGGCTGCTCGACGAGCTGATCCGCGACGACCCGGACCCGGCGGGCTTCCCGCTCGAGTACGCCGAGGGCGTGCAGCTCTCGGCGCCGAAGGTGGCGCCCGGAGTGTCCGCCGAGAACCTCGAGGCCCTGCGCGCCCTCGGCTATGCCGAGTGAATCCCCCGAAGGCGCGCGCGCCGTGCCGAGGACCCGGCTCGGGGCCGCTCTGCTCGCGCTGGTGTCCCTGGCGCTCGTCGTACGGCTCGCCGGCGTCGACTACCTGCTGCCGCACCAGCCCGAGCCGGACGGCCACATCGTGCGGCAGGTCGAGCTCCTCGAGGGCGCCCTGGACGACCCCGCGTCGGACCTGAACTGGGGCAAGTACCCGCACCTGCTCGCGCGCCTCACGCAGCTCCTGCCCGAGGAGCCCGCGGCCGAGCGGCCCGCGGTCGACCTCGACGATCACCTGGCGCGCAGCGCCGCGCCCTTCGTGCGCGTTCGCCGCGTGGTCGCCTGGGTGTCCGTGCTGGCGATCCCGGCGCTGTTCCTGCTCGCGCGGCGCTTCCTGTCGCCCCTCGGCAGCTTGCTCGCCGCCTACTGGATGGCGACGAGCCTCATGCACGTCGCCTTCTCCCAGCAGGCGCGTCCGCACGCACCGGCGATGGCCCTGATCCTGCTGGCCGTGGCGGCGGCCGTCGAGCTGCGCCGGCGGAGCGACGCGCTGTCCTTCGCCGCCGCGGGCCTGGCGTGTGGCGCGGCCGTCGCGTGCCTGCAGAGCGGTATCGCGACGCTCCTGCCGGTCGGCGCGGCCTTCCTGCTGCGCGAGCGTCCGCCGGGGCGCAGGACGGCCTGGCTCGCCGCGCTGCCGGCCGCGGCCATCGCGGCGTCGTTCGCGATCTTCTGGCCGTTCCTCGGCGGTTCCGTGGACGAGAAGGGCGCCGAGCGCGTCGACCTCGCGGCGGGGAAGATCCACCAGGCCGGGCACGTGATCAAGTTCACGTGGTTCACGGGCGGCGGCTTCGAGCGCACGCTGCACTCGTTCTGGTCGTACGAGCCGCTCGCGCTCCTGCTCGGCGCCGTGGCGGTCGGCCTCTGGATCCGCGCGCGGCGGCGGGCTTCACCGGCACGGAGTTCGGCCGAGGCCGCGCGCGCCAGGGACTTCTGGGTGGTCCTGGCCTTCGTCGTTCCTTACGTCCTCGTGGCCGCGGCCTACAAGCGCACCTACGGACGACTCGTGATGCCGCTGCTGCCCTTCCTGTACCTGGCGGCTGCCTTCGCGGTCGAGCGCGCCTGCGATGCGGCCGCGCGTCGGGGTTCCCTGTCGCGCGCGCTGCGGGGCGCGCTCGTGGCGCTGGTCGTGCTGGTTCCGGCCGTCGGGGTCCAGCGCCACGTCGCGATGCGCCTGCAGCCCGATACGGCGTCCGTGGCCGCGCGCTGGATCGAGGACAACCTCGATCCGCAGCTCGACCGCATCGCGCGTCCGCGCGGGATCGGTCTACCGCTCGTGACGGCTGCTGCGGAACGCGATCGCAACCTGCGGCTCCTGCGCACGGACATCCCGTCGTGGCTCGCGTACCAGGCGGAGCATCCCGACGTCGTGCTGGCCGGCACGCCGTGGCACCTGCCGTACCTGCGTCTGGGGCGCCAGCGATTCATCGAGAGTGCGTTCGAAGATCCCGCGGGTTTCCTCGACGGACTCCAGGCCACGCACGTGCTGTTCGAGGACTACCGCCAGCGCCGGCGCGACCCCGTGCTGGAGGCTATCTACACCGAGGCCCGCAAGTCCTGCGAGCTCATCCAGCGCTTCAGCCCGTACCGGGAGGGTGTCGAGGAGGGCCTGCCGATGTCCTATCAGGACGCGCCGATCTGGCGACAGCCGCACTACGCGTGGCGCGTCCTGCGCGCGGAGCGCAGCGGACCGGTCCTCGAGGTCCTCCGACTACCGCGCTGAGCTCGGGACGACGTGCCGGAGACTCCGCGCCGGCCAGGCGGTCGACGCCCGCCCGGTTCGGTTGCAGAATGAGCCCGTGGAAGAGCGACCCGCAGGGTTTCAGAACAAGGCGCTCGCAGATCTCGCGAGGCTGCGGGGGCGCCTGCCGCCCGGCGAGACGCCCGAGCCGGCGTCGTCCGGGTCCGCGAGCGACGGTGCTCCAGCCGCGGCGAGCCCGTTCGGCCCCAAGCTCGTCGTGCGTCGCGAGCGCAAGCAGCGGAAGGGCAAGACCGTGACGTGCATCACGGGCATCGCCGGCGCGGCCCGGCTCGACCTGGCCAAGCAGCTCGCGCGCGCCCTCGGCTGCGGGGGGACCGTGCAGGGCGACGATCTCGTGCTGCAGGGCGACCACGTCGCGCGCGCAGCGACCTGGCTGCGCGAGCGCGGCGCACCGCGCGTGGTCGAGGGCAACTAGTCCAGACCGTTCATGAGCACGCAGCCAGGCTAGGAGCCTCCGTCGAAGGACACGAGGCGCCGGGCGTGGAGCGTGCGAAGCACCTCGAGCAGCTCGTCCTGGGTGGCCTCGAGCTCCGCGCCGAGCTCCGCCACGAGGTCGGAGAGCGAGATTTCGCCGGTGCAGGCTTCGAGGACCGTCAGCTCCAGCGCGTCCGACGTCCAGTTGTCGCCGTGGGCCATGAGCGCGACGGACACGGCGTCGCCGTCGGCGTTCGTGACGACCTCGGCGCTGTAGCCCGGGTGGGGGCGCGGGAGGGCGGTCGCGTGCTCGGAGCGCTCCGGGAACGGCCGCCTGCGCACGGCGCGGTCCTCGAGGACGAGCAGGTCGAGCGAGCTGTCGAGGAAGAGCGCCAGCGCGTCCGCGGCCGACTCCGCCAGCGGCTGCCCGCGCATGTTGAGCGACGTGTTGAGGACCAGCGGCAGGCCCGTGCGCTGCGCGAAGGCGTCGATCAGCGCGCGGAAGAGCGGCTCGTCGTCGCGCGCGAGCGTCTGCAGGCGCGCGGTGCCGTCGACGTGCACGACCGCCGGGATGCGCGCGCGCGCCTCGGGCTTCGTCCGGACCGTGAGCGACATCCACGGGCTCGGCGTGACGTCCTCGAAGAACTCCCCGGCGCGTTCGGCCAGCACCGTCGGCGCGAAGGGCCGGAAGGCCTCGCGCTTCTTGATGGCCGCGTTGATGCGCTCGACCATCCCCGCGTCGGCCGGCGTCGCGAGGATCGAGCGGTGGCCCAGCGCGCGCGGGCCGAACTCGCTGCGCCCCTGGAACCATCCGACGACCTCGCCGCGCGCCAGCGCGTCCGCGGCGCACTCGATGCGGCCGCGGGCGGAGCCGAGCCACGCGGGATCGATCGCCGCGGGATCCGGCGCGCAGCCCGCGCCGTCGCACTCGCTCCACTCGATCCACGGGGCCACCTCGTCCAGCGCCTCGTCGAGCTGCGCGCGCGACGCGGAGCTGCCCAGATAGGGCGAGGTCGGCGCGCGCGGCGGCCGCGCGTCGGGGCGCAGCAGGTGATGGCCGAAGTGCGCGCAGCCGAGGGCGACGCCGTCGTCCCCGGGCCAGGGGGGCACGACGACGTGCTCGAAGCCGGCCTCGCGCGCGATGCGGCCGTTGGCGGTCGAGTTCAGCGCGACGCCGCCGACGAGCGCGACGCAGGTCTCGCCGGTCGCGCGCTGCAGGCGCGTCAGGAACTCGAGGAGCACCTCCTCCAGGTCGCGCTGTACGTCCGCGCAGAGCCGGGTGTGGCTCGCGCGGTGCTCCTCCGCGGACCACGCGTTCGGGGCCGGCTCGGCGCGCAGGCGCTCCCAGTCGATCGCGAGGCTCTCCAGGGAGCCGGAGAGGATCGCGCGCGGCGGCGCGCCCGCGGCCCACTCCCCGGACCACGGGGCGAGCCCCATGACCTTGCCGCAGACGTTCCAGTCGCCGAACACGTGGCTCGCGACGCGCGAGTAGACCGCGCCGAGCGACTCCATGTTCTCGAACCCGTAGTTGTGCAGCAGGACCGGCGTGTGCTCCCGCGTCCAGCGCTTGAACAGACGCTCGAGCCGCAGGCCGTCGAAGCGGTAGACGCTCTCCGCCTCGCGCCACGTGCCGTCGCCGGGCAGGTTCGCGGGGACCTCGACGAAGTCGGCGGAGCGCGGCAGGTCCGCGTCGCTCGTGTAGGGGCCCAGCTGCGATCCGCTGGAGCGCCGCTGCACGTCGGCCCACGTGCTGCCGATGCCGTCGGCGACGACGATCAGGCCGCGCTCGGCGGGCAGCTCCGGCAGCACGGACCAGGCGTGCGCCAGGTGGTGCGAGAGCTCGTGCTTGGGAACGTCCGGCAGCAGGTTCGCCGGGGACAGGTAGGTCGGCGGGACCTGGTGCAGCGCCGTCGACCACGCGAGGTCGCGTTCGAACGGGCGAATGCGGAAGAGGTGGCAGTTGGCGACGACGAGCTCGAGCTGGTCGGCGCCCACGCCCGCTTGCTCCAGCAGCGCCTCGACCACCGCGGACGTGTCGCCGCCGTCGTGCTTCTTGCGCGTCACGCGTTCCTTGGCGAGCGCGTGCACGATCCGGCCGCGCTCGTCCAGCAGCGCCGCGGCCGCGGAGTGCGTGTACTGGTTCAGACCGAGGACGAAGCGGGCCGGCATGGGCGCGAACTCTACCGGAGGGAGGGCGCGCGCGGCGAGCGCGGACTCGCGTCCGTCGCGAACAGGCGGGTCACCGCGGCGCCCGGCTCGAGCTGCAGTTCGCGCTCGAAGCGCAGGCCGAGCTTCTCGAGCAGGCGCGCGGAGCGCTCGTTGTCCCGCGCGGTGATGGCCACGACGCGAGCGATTCCGAGGTCGCGCCGAGCGTGCTCGAGCACGGCCACGGAGGCCTCGAGGGCGTAGCCGCGGCCCCGGAAGGCCGGCAGGAAGGCGAAGCCGATGTCGGGGTCCGCGAGCCCCGGCCGCTTCAGGAGTCCGCACGAGCCCGCGGGAGCGTCCTCGGCCTCCACGCGGACGAGGTAGTGACCGATCCCCGCCTCCTCGTAGCTCGCGAGGATCCTGGCCCGGAGGTACTCGCGGGCCTCTTCCTCCGTGCGCACCCCGCGGTCGCCGATGTAGCGCAGGAAGTCGTCGTCGTTCAGGAGCTCGAGCAGGAAGGGCGCATTGTCGACGCGGAAGCGCCGGAGCGAGAGGCGCTCCGTGCGCAGGACCGGGCCGTCGGGCGCGGAGTCCACGGCGTCTACCGCGGGCGCGGCGAGAACTCGTGCAGGTCGATCTCGGCCAGTCCACCGGCCAGCGCTCCGTCGTGCGGCGCGCCGGCCAGCCACGGGTCCAGCGTGAAGTCCCGGTCGGTGCGCATGCGGTTGTAGCCGACGAGCGCCAGGACGTTCGGACCCGGGCGGAGCTGCTCGCGCGCTCCGTCGAGCGGGAAGGCCTCGACCTGCGTCGCTTCCCTCGCGCGCACGCGCGGATCGTCGCCCGGATCCTCCGGCGGCTCGATGCCGCCGCGAGCGACCTCGACGCCGTTCAGGTAGGCGATGAACCCGTCGTCGTAGCGGCACATCAGCGTCAGCGGGTCGTCGCCCTCCAGCGCGGGATCCTCGCCGTCGAAGGTCTTGCGGACGTACAGGCGCGTGTAGTTGCCGCGCATGTCGTCGAGGATCGTCGTGTCGTCGTCGTCGCCGTAGCCGAAGCCCGCCGGGCCCTCGCGCCAGTCCGAGGTGTCGAACCCGGGCTGCATCCACCCCGCGGGAGGCTCGGCTCCGGCCAGGAACCGCCAGCGGCCGTGGGGCGGGATCACCTGGCGGAAGTTCTGCGGCACGAGCAGCTCGTGCGCGGCGGCCATGCGCAGGATCCGCGTGCGGAGCCGCTCCGGCCCGAAGTCGACGCGGATGACGTGGTGCCCGTTCGTGACGAGTCCCGGGGGTTGCAGGTACCAGGGCGACGTGCGCGGAGTCCGCTGCGGAACCCCGAGCCCGCCCTCGCCGAGGTAGACCACGCCGTCGGGATGCGCCTCGTCCGCGCGGATCGGCACCGTGCGCTTGATGGCGTGCCCGTCGGACTCCAGCGCGACGTCGACGCCGTGCTCGTCGAACAGCGGCGGCCAGAACGCGCGCGCGTCGCCCGGCGACTTCACGGCGGGGTAGAGGGGGTGGTGGTAGCTGACCAGCAGCCAGCGCGAGTCCGCGCGCGCCGCCTCCAGCTCGCCGTCGAGCCACGTCAGCTGGTCGCCGGCGACCGCGATGTTCGAGTTCAGCGTGACCAGCGACGCGAGCGGAGAGAGCTGCGTCCGGTAGTAGGCCTGACCCCGCTCACCGGGGTCGTCGAACACCTCGCCGAACAGCGCGCCGAAGTCGTGGTTGCCGCGCGTCGGCACGATCGGGAGCACGCGGCCGTCGCTCGTCGTCGCGAGCTCGTTGTGCGTGAGCCACTTGCTCCACTGGTCCCAGGAGTCGCCGTACATGACGTAGTCGCCGCCGTGCGAGAAGGCCAGCACGTCCTCGTGCGTCTCCGCGAACTCGGCGATGGAGGTGTTCATCTGGCAGCGGGCCTCCCAGCCCGAGCGCGAGTCGCCTCCGACCAGCAGCGAGAACGGGCGCTCGTCCACGGGCGCCGTCTCGAAGTGCAGGACGCGCGAGAGCACGCCGTCCGACTCCAGCCGGAAGCGGTAGGTCGTCGACGGCTCGAGCCCGGTGAGTCGGGCGTGGTGGAAGGTGGCGCCCGGGCCCTCGTCGTGTCCGTTCCGGCTGTACGGTCCGTCGCGGTGGGTGGGCTGCTCCTCCGCGAACGGTCGCGCCGCTTCTCCGCCGGAGGTCGACGCGGCCTCGTACACGACGCGGTGGCGGGTTCCGGGCTCCGCCGTCGACCACGAGATCGTGGCCTCCGTCGCGGGATCGTGGGTCCAGACGACGCGCCACTGCGCCGGCTGCGTGCCCGCGAGGGGCGTGAAGCGGTCGGCGAAGGCGGAGTCGCCCTCGGAGGCCGCGGCGGAGGCGAGGCAGAGAGTCAGGAGCAGGAGGAACATGTCGAAGCCTCAGGCTGGAGGAGCGTCGTCGCGGCGGAGCTCCCGCCAAAGAAACCACAGCGCGAGCGGTGCGAGGGCATTCTGCGCGCGAATCATCGACTCCGGGGCGAACTCCGGCCCCAGGGCCACCGTGCGCGCGGCCGCGGTCGCGAGGCCCCAGAGAACGGCCCAGCCGGCGAGCAGCGGCCGGCGCGCGACGAGCAGCAGCAGCGCCACGAGCAGGTCCAGCGCTCCGATCGCGAACAGCACGTAGCGCGCCGTCGACTCCGGCGGGGCCGTGTCGAACCAGCGCCGCAGCGTGCCGATCAAGAGGTTCACGAAGTGGGGGGCCTGCTGGATCGCCTCCCAGCCGTGCGTGGCGAAGGTCGTGGCCACGGCCACGCGCAGGACCCACTCCGCGGAGCGGCGCCGAGCCGGCGAGAGTGCGAGACGCGAGCGCGCGGCGAGCGGCAGGAGCGCGAGCGGGGCGAGCCAGCGCGTCGCGAACGCCGCGGGTGCGAGCTCGGAGAAGGCCCGGCCGCCGACGACGCGCACGCAGACCGCGAGCGTCAGGAACAGCAGCGCGTTCAGCACCGCGCTGGGCCAGGGGCGCACCAGCGCGCCGACGCCGGCGAGGATCGCGAGCAGCGCCAGGATCCGGTCGGCGTCGCGCGCCGTGCTCTCGGCGCGCTCGAGCTCCATCAGGAACAGCGTGTCGACGGCCGTGCCGTGGCGCAGCGCCAGCCAGGCGAGCGACCCGCACTGCACCGCGACGCCGACGCGCAGGCACCAGCCCGCCGCGGCCGCGCGGGAGTCTCGGCTTGAAGTCGGGGCGCGCACGCCGATCAGCATACTGCGGCGCGCGCCTCGGCCGGAGCCGGGCCGACCCGGGCCGAGCCGGGCCGACCCGGGCCTGCACTGCGCGAAGTGGGGCGGACCCGGGCAGGCGCCGAGAGGCGGCCAAAGGCCGCCGATTGTGTCGTTTCGGCTGCGTGCTCGTGAATCGTTCGGGCCAGGAGCCTGTCGGGGCAGTGGGAAGGCCGCGCGCGCTTCGTCAACCGTCGTCGAGTTCCTTCGGCTCGGGTTCGAGTTCGCTCAGCCGCGTGCGTGCGCGGCGCGCGCGCGCCTCCTCTCCGGTCGTGTCGTAGTAGGCCGCGAGCCGGCGCCAGGCCTCCGGGGAGCGCCCGGCGCAGCGCGCCAGCTCGTCGGCGGCGCGCCGTGCGGCGACGGCATCGCCCTGGGCCGTCAGCGTGTCGACGGCCAGCACCAGCGCGCGTGGATCGCCGGGGGCCAGGCGCAGCAGGCGCTCCAGCGCCGCGCGCGCGGCGGTCGCGTCGCCCCGTTCGCGATGCAGCTCGATCAGGCGCGCGTGGCCGTCCAGGTCGCGCGGCTCGGCCAGCAGGCGGCCCTCCTCGGCGGCGACGAGCTGCGCGACGCGGTCGAGCTCGGAGAAGCGCGCGTGGGCCGCGGCGGCTTCCTCCTCGCGTCCGAGGTCGGCCAGGAGCTGCGCGGCGAGGAAGCACGGCCGCGGATCGAACGGGGCGAGGGCGCGCGCGCGCTCCGCGGCCGCGAGCCCTTCCTCCGAGCGGTCGAGGTCGCGCAGCACCGACGCCTTCCAGGCCAGGGCGTCGACGTGGTCGGGGCGCGCCTCCAGCACGCGGTCGAGCTCGGCCAGCGCACCCTCGAGGTCGCCGAGCCGCAGCAGCGCGAGCCCGTGTCCGCGACGCGCCTCGACGCTCGCGGGCGCCGCGGCCAGCACGCGCTCGTAGTGCGCCCGCGCCGCCTCGTACTCGCCGACGGAGTACAGGCAGTGTCCGAGCGCCTGGGTCGACCCGACCTGCAGCGGCGCGGCGCGCAGGAAGCGCTCGAG
The DNA here is from genome assembly GCA_964351535.1 of uncultured Planctomycetaceae bacterium. Taxonomy (GTDB): domain Bacteria; phylum Planctomycetota; class UBA1135; order UBA1135; genus JAUIDW01. The sequence goes on along the minus strand of CAYGPA010000001.1, from coordinate 32,631 downwards.
CAGGACGCGCGCGTCGCCGTAGCGGCGCAGCCGGAAGTAGACGACGCCGGCCTGGTAGAGCGACGGCGGGAAGTCGGGCTCGCGCGCGAGGATCCCGAGCGAGAGCGCGAGGGCCGTCGGGTAGTCCGTGGCCACGTAGGCGCGCACGGCGAGCTCCATCGACGCCTGCAGCTCGTCGGGAACGGGCGTGGCCGGGGACCAGGTGCTCCACCGCTCGGGAGGGGCTTCCGGCAGGGTGCGCGGATCGGCGGCGTAGGCTCGCAGGCGCTCGAGGTCCGCGTCCGGGACCTGCGCGCTCGGCGGCGCGGCGACGGCGGCGGCGCAGCCCAGGATCGCGGCGACGAGCCAGCGCGTCACGGGGCGGGCTCCTCGAGGCGCAGGGTGCGGTCCGCGTCGACGCGCTCGAGCGTCTGCACCGCCCCCGAGGGCCAGCGCACGCGCAGCACCTCGAGGCGCTCCGCGTCCCCCAGGCCGAAGTGCGCGACCGGTGGAACCGCCGACTGGAAGCCGCCGGCCGTGCGGATCTCGGCGCTTCCGGTGCCTCCCTTCCAGCGCGCCTCGATGCGCGCTCCGAGACCGAAGGTGTTCGCGCCGCGCCCCGCGAGCTCGACGGCGATCCAGTGGGGAGCGCCGGCGGCCTCGGATGCCGCGCTCCCTCGCGCGGTGTTGCGCAAGACGCGCACCTCGCCGTCGAGCTCGATCGAGACGACGTCGAGGTCGCCGTCGCCGTCCAGGTCCGCGCAGGCCGCGGCGCGGCTGACGCGGTCGGGACCCGCCGCGAGCGGCTCGGGGCGGAACCGTCCGGCCCCGTCGTTGCGGTAGAGCTGGTCGGGCTGCGCATAGCTCGTGTCGGTCCCGGGCAGGTCCGCCTGCGGATAGACGTGCCCGTTCGCGACGATCAGGTCGAGGTCGCCGTCGAGGTCCGCGTCGAGCAGCGACGTGCCCCAGCCGAGAAACCGCATGCTCGGACCGCCCAGACCCGTGGGCGCCGAGCGCTCGCGGTAGTCGCGTGCGCCGCGCGACGCGTAGAGCGCGTTGCTGTCGCCCGAGAAGTTGGTCACGAAGAGGTCCGGCCTTCCGTCGCCGTTCACGTCTCCGCACGCGATGCCCATGCCGGCCTGCTCCTTGCCGCCCGCGTCGTGGCTGACGCCGCGGCGGAAGCCGACCTCCGTGAACGTGCCGTCGCCCTCGTTGCGCCACAGGTGGTTGGGCGTCGAGTCGTTCGCGACGTAGACGTCGGTGTGGCCGTCGACGTCGAAGTCGAGGGTCGTCACGCCCAGGCCGAAGCCGGGCGGGGCCGGGCGGTCGCCGATGCGCGGCCGGAAGCCCTGGGCGAGCGTGACGTCGCGGAAGCGCCCGGCTCCGCGCGCGGCGTCTCCTGCTCCCACGCTCAGGCCGAAGTACAGGCGGTCGTGGACGGGCGTCAGGCCCTCGGGCCCGCACATCACCGCGTGCCCCTTCCACGTGCAGCCGCCCGCGCCGCGCGGCGCGATCTCCGCGAGGTCGAACTCCAGGTAGCCGGCCACGACGAGGTCCAGGACGCCGTCGCCGTCGAAGTCGCCGAAGGCCGCGCTCGTGCTCCAGTCCGAGCCCGCGAACCCGGGATCGGCGACCTCCTCGAACCCCGCGCCCTCGCGGTTCAGGAAGAGCCGGTCGGGTCCCCACTCCGTCACGACCAGGTCGGGGCGGCGGTCGCCGTTCACGTCGCCGACGGCGCAGCCCATGCCCCAGCGGCCGCCGCGCATGGCCCAGGCCTCGCCGGCGGCCTCGAAGCGGCCCGAGCCGTCGTTGAGGAACAGGCGCGGCGGCGGGCCCGGCTCGTCCGCGCGCACGCGTTCGATCGTGGAGCCGTCGACCACGACGAGGTCGACGTCCCCGTCGCCATCGAAGTCCGCCAGCGCCAGCCCGCCGCCGTTGACCTCGAGAATGAAGTCCTTCTCGGCCGAGCCGCAGGTCGTGCGCACGCCCGGCAGGGCGTCGGGCACCTCCTCGAACAAAGGCTCCGCGGCGGGCGCGGGGTCTTCGAGGAGGGCGTGCGCAGCGAGCGCGGTGAGGAGGAACGGGAAGAGCACGGCGAAGGGGGCGGCCTGATGGGGTGAGAGTAGCAGGGATGTGCGAGCTCTCGACTCTCGCGGGCCGGTACCGGGGGAGCGGAGGGCGTCCAGCGGATATCCTTGGCGGGCCCGGCGGCTCCTTTCCGTCGGTACCGAGGGTGGCATGGACTCCGCGCACTGGAATCGCGTCAAGGCGACGCTCGACGAGCTGCTGGACGTCCCCTCCGCCGAGCGCGCGGCCGCGCTCGAGCGGCTGGCGGGCGGCGACCGGGTTCTGCGCATCGACGTCGAGCGCCTGCTCCAGCAGGACTCCACGGACGCTCTCGATGCCTTCGAGGGCGTGCGCGACGCGGCGCTGCGCCACCTCGGCCTCGGTCCGCCGGAGCGGCTCGAGCCGGGGGCGACGCTCGGGGCCTACCGCGTCGAACGCCTGCTGGGCGCCGGCGGGATGGGGGAGGTGTACGAGGCGACGCAGGAAAACCCGCGCCGCAGCGTCGCGCTCAAGGTCCTCGGCGGCCGCTTTCGCGGCGAGGAGGGGCTGAGCCGCTTCCGCTACGAAGCGGAGGTCCTCGGTCGCCTGCGGCACCCGGGGATCGCCCAGGTGTTCGAGGCCGGGAACGTTGACGGCGTGCCGTTCATCGCGATGGAGCTCGTCGAGGACGCGCGCACCGTGCTCGACTGGGCGCGCGAGGAGCAGCTCACCGTGCCGCAGATCGTCGCCGCCGTGGAGCGCATCTGCGAGGCCGTCGCCTACGGGCACCGCCAGGGCGTGATCCACCGCGACCTGAAGCCCTCGAACCTGCTCGTCGACCGCGGCGGGGCCGTCAAGGTCATCGACTTCGGCATCGCGCGTTCGCACGGACCGGACGCGGTCGAGCGCACGAGCCGCACGCGACCCGGCGAGGTCGTCGGGACGCTGTCGTACCTCTCGCCCGAGGGCTGGGAGGGACGGGTCGAGTCGGTCGACATCCGCAGCGACGTCTACTCGCTCGGCGTCGTGCTGCAGGAGCTGCTGTGCGGTCGCCGCCCGTTCGAGCTCGTCGGCCTGCCGTTCCTGCAGGCGGCGAAGCTCGTCGCCGAGGGCGCGCCCGTGCGGCTGCGGGCGGTGCGCCCGGACCTGGCTCCGGACCTGGATTGGATCGTCCAGCGCGCGCTCGAGCGCGACCCCGAGCGGCGCTACCCGAGCGCCGCGGAGCTCGCGGCCGACCTCGGCCGGTTCCGCCGTCACGAGGCGGTCGTCGCCGGGCCGCCGACGACGCGCTACCGCCTGGCGCGCTTCGTGCGGCGCCACCGGCTGTCGGTGACGGCGGCGGCGATCGTGGCGGCCTCGCTCGTGGTGGGGGTGATCGGCCTCGCGACGGGGCTCGAGCGCGCCCGCGCGGCCGAGCAGCTCGCGAACCGGCGCCTCGAGAGCGAGCAGCGCGAGCGCGCGACGGCCGAGGCCGTCACCGCGTTCCTGCTGGACATGCCGCGGCTCGTGGACGCCGACCGCCTGGGCGAGAACGTGCCGCTGCTCGAGGTCCTGCGCGCGTCGACGTTCGACCTCGAGACGCGCTTCGCGGAACAGCCGGCGGTCGAGGCGGAGCTGCGCGCCGTCCTCGGAGCGAGCCTGGAGCCGCTGGGGGAGGTCGCGCTCGCGGAGGAGCAGCTCGCGCGCGCGCTGGAGCTCGAGCGCGCGAGCGCGTCGCCCGACTGGGCGCGGCGCGTGACGCTCCTGCGCCAGCTCGGCGAGCTGCGCGCCGAGGCTGAGGACTTCGCCGCGGCGGACGAGTGCTTCGGGGAAGCCGAGGAACTCCTGGAGCAGCACGTCGCCGACAGCGCGCGCGCGTCCCTCGAGCTGCGCCTGGCGCGGGTGCGCGCGTCGCAGGCGAACATTGGCGAGCGGGTCCGCGAGCTGGAGGCGCTGCGGGCCGAGAGCCTCGCCGAGCTGGGCCCCGCCGACGACCTCAGCCGCAGGTGCGGCGAGCTCCTCGTCGATCTGTACACGTCCGACTCCCAGCCCGCGCGCTCGCTGGAGCTCGTCGAAGAGCTCCTGGCCGAGCTCCGCCCGCGCGTGCCGGAGGGGCATCCCGCGGTGCTGCACCTCGAGCTGCAGCACGCGTTCGCGCTGGAGTACGGCGGCGACATCCACGGCGCGCTCGCGGAGCTGCTCATGCTGCCGGAACGCTACGCCGCGACGTTCGGCGCCGACAGCTTCTCGGAGCTCGGCCTCGCGGTGCACATCGCGCGCCTCCAGAGCTTCGTGGGCCGCTCGGTCGAGGCCGCCGAGCGGCTGGAGCACGCGCTGGAGGTGTACGGAAGGCGCTACGGCGAGGGTGGCAAGCTGGGTCTGGGCATGCTGCTCCAGCTCGCGGAGATCCAGCTCGCGCAGCAGCGTTTCGCGGACGGTGACGCGACCGCGGCGCGCGTGCTCGAGCTGGCTCCCGTCGGCTCGTACGCGCGCTGGCGCATCCTGGCCCAGGGCATACGCGCCAAGGCGCTCTTCGCGCTCGGAGACTCCGTGCGCGCCGAGGAGCTCGCGCGCGCCGGCCTCGAGGAATTCGAGGACTCCCCGCGGGTTCCGCCGGTGATCGGGCTCGAGCTGCGCAAGGCCCTCGCCATGCCGCTGATCGGACTGGCGCGTTACGACGAGGCCGAGGAGTGCGTCGCGGAGGCGCTCGCGCTCGCGCGCGACTCGCTGGCGCCCGGCGCCCAGGACTTCGTGTTCTTCGCCATGCTCCAGGGCCGGATCGAGCTCGAGACCGGGCGCTACGAGGAAGCGCGAGACACGCTCGAGGGCTGCTACGCCGAAGTCCAGGAGTTCTATCCCGAGAACCCCGAGATGTGGCTCGGCCCCGTGCTCTTCCTGCGCCGGACCTACGACGCGCTGCAGCGGCCCGAGCTGCGCGCCGAGCTCGACGCCGAGTACGAGGCGAAGTCGCAGCGCGCGCGCGCCGGCGTCGATGCGCCGGGGGCGGGGTCCGGACCCAGGTAGCGGGGCTCAGACCCGGTTGACGAGGAACTCGGCGACCTGCGCGAAGAACGCGCGCAGCGACTCGCGGGGGCCGGCCGGAAGTTCGCGCGCGTCCAGCGCGGCGTTCATGTGCCGCAGCCAGGTCGCGCGCGCTGCGTCATCGATCGCGAACGGCGCATGCCGCCTGCGCAATCGCGGGTGGCCGCGCGTCTGCGCGTAGCGCTGCACGCCGCCGAGGCGGAACGCGAGGAAGTCGCGCAGGCGCTCCTCGGCGCCCCCGAAGTCGCCCTCGGGGTACATCGGGCCGAGCACCGGGTCGTCCGGGACGCCTGCATAGAAGTCGCGCACCAGCGCGGCGCATCCGTCCTCTCCCAGGGCCGCCCAGACCGCTTGCTCGTCGACCTCGATCACGCGGTCACGACGCGCGCAGCGCGCGGTACGTGCCTCCGCGGGGGAGCTGGCCTGCGGCTCTCACCGGAGGGTTCAATTGCGGTAGTCCGAGTGGCAGGACGTGCACAGCCCGCGCACGCGGCCGTAGGCGGCGTCGACGGCCTCGAGCTCGACCTCGCCCGTCTTCCAGGCGCGGATCGTGTCGCACAGCTCGTCGGCGGCGCCGACCGACTGCTCCATCCACTGGAGGAAGTCCGCGGGCCGGTCGAGGACCGTGTCGATCGCGGCCGTGGCTCTGAAGACGGTCGCGAGCTTGGCCGCCTCGTTGAGCGGGTCGGCGTCGGGGTGCTCGGCGCCCGCGAGCCACTGGCGCTTCGAGAGGTACTTCAGGTTGTCGTCGGCGCGCGAGAGCTCGACCATCGCGGAGCGGAAGCCCTCGAAGGTCTGCGCGGCGGGGAAGTCCCAGTCGAGCGCTTGGGTCCGCTCGGCGTCGGGAATGTCGCCCGCGGCGATGGTCTGGTAGAGGCCCTCGTAGCTGCCGGAGGTGCCGCACCACTGACGCATCTCGGCGATGGCGAGCTCGCGCGGGATGCCGTCGAGGACGAGGCGTCCGACCTCGGCCGCGGCCGGGCCGCGGTGCTGGCCGTGGAAGCAGTGGACGTAGAACGGTCCCGGCTGCTCGCGGAAGGTCTTGGCGATCTTCGTGAGCTCGTCCTCGGTGATCCCGCGGTACTGGATCGGGACGTGCACGTACTTCATGCCGTACTTTGCCGCGAGCTCCTCGTCGGGAACCTTGCCGTCGACCGAGAGGATCGTGCGCACGCCCATGTCCTGGAGGCGCCGGAACGCGTTCTCGTCGTGCTGCTCGGCGCCGGACACGATGCTGTCGCCGAGGCGATAGACGTTGTGCAGGCCGGGGATCTCCTCGGGCTGCGTCTCGGGCAGCGAGACCTTCAGGGCCGTCTCGTAGGCGCTGACCTCGAGCTCCGCGATCGGCGGCGGGACCGCGGGCCGCGCGGGAGCGGCCTGCGAGCCGCGTCCGCGGTCCGTCGCGTCGGAGCCCGTCGAACAGGCGTTCGTCGAGCCGAACAGCAGGGCGAGCGAGGCCGCGAGGGCCGTTCGGTGCAGGAGGATGCGCGTGTTCATGGCGAGGGTCGCAGGAGCCGAGCGGAGAGGAGACCACAGGGGCCATGCAACGGTCGAGCCAGCCTGCCGAGCTTACGTGTAGGGTGGTCGCAAGCTTCTTCCAAGAGAGCACTTACGAACGAACCCGGGAGAGCTGGCGCACCTGCCGGGCCTGGTCCGGCAGGCGTCGATGTCACGCATTCGTAGCACCATCGCACCTCGCCGCAACGCGGCCGGGGGTCCCGCTGCCCGGCTTCACGGCCCCACGGTGAAGCGCAGGGCGTCGGTCAGCCCGTCGCCGAACCCCGCCGGGTCGCCGGGATCGCGCTGGCGCCACTGGGCGAAGACCGTGGCGCCGACGGTCAGGGACGGGTCGCTGCCCGCCTGCACCACGGCGTTGAAGTCGCGGTGCAGCGTCCATCCCGAGCACGCGCCGCCGGTCTGGACCGGCGCCTTCGATCGTGTGCGCACGAACGGCACCTTGACGCACAGCTTGCCGCCGTGGAAGTCGAGGTTCGCCTTGCGCTGCGCGTAGATCAGCAGGCCCGCCTCGGACGGCACGACGTCGTTGGCCGCGATGCGGAAGGCGGCGGGACTGCTGGCGCTCGGTGTTCCGGTGTACGAGACGAACGGAACGCAGCCGGCAGAGTTCGGCTTGCCCGAGCAGTACGAGGACGGTCGGTTGGCGCAGGGGTCGGACCAGGCCGCGATTCCGCGCGAGAGCTCTGCGCCCGCCAGGTCGAAGTACCCGCCCGCGAACAGCGTGCGCCGGCCGCCGGCGACGCGGGAGCCCAGCGAGAACACGCGCGCATTCGTTCCACCGTCGACGGCGGACCAGCCGGAGCCGTCGTAGCGCGCGACGTGGTCGGCGAGCACGCCGCCGAGGAACGTGAAGTCGCCGCCCGCGAAGAGTGCGGGGCCCGCGCCGTCGTCGAACACGTGCAGGGTGCGGATCTGGTCGTTGATCCCCGAGGTCACGGTGGCCCAGACGCCCCCGCGGAAGCGGAACAGGCTGTGCTGGTTGGGGACCGCGGTCGCTCCGACGTACAGCGCGGGCCCGCTGCCGTCGTCGAAGCTCGCGAGCGACTCCACGAGCCCGAACGGGACGACGGGGAGGGCTGCCCAGCCGGCGCCGGTCCATCGGTGGACCTGGGCCTGGGAGAACGCCCCGGCCACGTACAGCGCGGGACCCGTACCGTCGTCGTGCACCGCGAACACGAGGCCCTCGTTCCCGGGAATGCCGGGGCCCGACCACTGGGTCCCGTCCCACCGCGCGACGTTCGGCGAGGAGGCCCCGCCGGCCGTCGCGAACTTGCCCGCGGCGAAGAGCTCCACGCCGCTGCCGGAGTCGAACAGAGCGAGCGCCCGCACGGCGTCGTCCACTCCCGCGCCGAGCGGCGACCAGGACGCACCGTCCCAGCGCGCGACGTGGCTCGCGGGGGTACCGCCGGCGAGGCCGACGTTGCCGCCGGCGTACAGCACGGGGCCGTTCCCGTCGTCGTGTCCGGCCAGGGCGTGCACGATGCTGCCGCTGGCGGGCGTGCCGATGCCCGAGCCCAGCGCGGACCAGCACGCGCCGTCGAGGCGCGCGACGCGCAGGGCCGGCGTCGTTCCGGCCGCCTCGAAGTTGCCGCCGGCGTACAGCACCGGCCCGCTGCTCCCGTCGACCGTGGTCAAGGCCGACACGGTGAGGTTGACGCCGGAGGGAGCCAGGAACCCGTTGCCCTTCGGGAGCGGACTCCACTGCCCCTGGCTCCAGGCCGCGACGGAGGACACCACGAGTGCGCCCGCGAAGTCGAGGTTGCCGCCCGCGACGAGCGCGGAGCCGCCGGGCGTCGGCAGGGAGCCGAACGCCAGCACCGGCGGTCCGCCGGTCGCGCGGACGCCGGCGCCGAGCGCGGACCAGGAGGCCCCGTCCCAGCGGGCGACGCCCTGGGCGGGCACGGCGCCTGCGAAGGTGAACGAGCCCCCTGCGTAGAGCGCGGGACCCGAGCCCTCGTCGTGCACTCCGAGCGCGGTGACCTTGAGGTCGGTCCCGCCCGCGACCGACGACCACGCGACGCCGTCCCAGCGCGCGATGTGCGGCCCGACGTTCGTGAACGTCCCGCCGGCGAAGAGGTCGGGTCCGGTGCCGTCGTCGAAGACCTCGAGCGCGTCGACGAGGTTGTCGAAGGCGGGTCCGACCAGGGACCAGCCGGCGCCGTCCCAGCGGTACACGCCGTGGCCCCCGCTGCCGAAGAGCCAGGCGGCGGCGAAGAGCGCCGGACCGTTGCCGTCGTCGAACACCGCCAGGTCGGAGATCCGGAAGAACGCCGGCGGAGCGCCGACCGCGGACCACGAGACGCCGTCCCAGCGTGCGATGGCGTCCACGGTCAGGCCGCCGGCCTGCGTGAAGTCACCCGCGACGTACAGCGCGGGTCCGGTGCCGTCGTCGTGAACCTCGAGCGCCCGTACGAAGCCGTTCGTGCCGCTGCCGAGCGTGGACCACTGCGTGCCGTCCCAGCGCGCGATCCGATTCGCGGGCGCGCCTCCGGCCGTGTCGAACGTACCCCCGACGAAGAGCCGCGGGCCGGCGCCCTCGTCGAACGTGGCCAGCGCGCGCGCAGGCCAGCCGACCGACCCCTCGAGCCCGGCGCCGAGGGCCTCCCAGCTCGTCCCGTTCCAGCGCGCGATGCTCTGGGCGGGCTCGCCTCCGGCGAAGCTGAAGCCTCCGCCCGCGTAGAACGCGGGGCCCGTGCCGTCGTCGTGGACTCCGAGCGTCTGCAGCGAGCCCGCGAAGCCGGGGAGCCCGAAGCCTCGCTCCCAGCCCGAGCACTGGGCGCGGGAGCCTCGAGTTCCGCAGAGGGCGAGGACGACGAGGAGGGCGCAGGTCCGGCGTTGCAGCATGGCGAGGCTCCCGGGCAGTGGGGAAGGGACCCGGTGCGAGTCCGCACCGCAACCACGGCCCGCGAGGCGCACCCGGGCCGTCCCTTCCTAGTCCCGGCCTATCCCGGACCTGGCCTATCCCGGACCTGGAGCCAGGTTACGCAGCGGGGGCCTGGGCCCGATGATTCAGGACGCGTGGATCGAAACGGCTGACCCGGGCTCGCGCGCCCCGAGCCCCGGTGCGGGCCGGCTCAGAACAGCGGGTTGCGCGTCAGGTAGACGTCGCGCTCGCAGTTGGCGTCGAGGCTCGCCGGGAGCAGGTTGTCGGCCTCGCTCATGAACGGGATCCAGCCGCCGTCGGCCGAGAAGTCCGTGTTGCCGCCCGCGATCCCGTTGCCCTGCTGACCGCGGTGCCCGACCGACAGGCGCACGAGCACGGGCTGGCCGCTGTCGTCGAGCACGCCGTTCCTGTCCTGGTCGCGGTCGTACACGTAGAGGTCGAGCCGGCCGTTCGTGTCCCCGCCGGGCAGCAGGTTCGCGGCCGCCGTCGTGAACGCCACGAAGCGTCCGTCCTGCGAGATGCGCGGGTTGCGGCAGCCGCTCGCGGCGGGGGAGCCGTCGGGCGCGACGCTGATCAGCAGCGTGGTGCTCGTGTCGCGGCGACGCAGGTAGATCTGACCCGCCGGCAGCGCGGGGCCGGGAATCAGGTTCGAAGCCGAGCTGCGGAAGACGATCGAGCGACCGAACTCACACACCGAAGCCTCGGAGCTGGGACCGTCGCCCTCGACGGCCGTCCCGCTGCGCAGGCTGACGCGTTCCGAGCGTCCGACGAGTCGATCGAAGAGGAAGACGTCCGAGGCCCCGTTCATGTCCCCGTCCGGCTGTCCGTCGTTGTCGGCGTCGACGAGGTTCGTGGCGTCGCTCTCGAAGGCGATGTAGCGACCGTTGCTCGAGATGTACGGCTGGCGGCTGCTCGCATTGCCCGGTCCGAGCCCGTCGAAGCGCACGCTGATCAACGTCGTCGCGACGCCGGGAGGAGTGACCTGGAGCTGCTCGTCGAGGATCCCGTCGCCGTCCAGGTCGCGGTCGTGCAGGTAGACGTCCTCGATGGCGGGCGCGATGGAGTCGCGCGGGTCGAGGCGCGCCGTCGAATGGAACACCACGCGGCGTCCCCGGCGGTCGGTCCAGCAGGACTGGCTGGAGCCCACGGGGGTCTGCAGCACCCCGAAGGACGCGACGTCGGGGATGCTGACGCGCTGCAGGTCACCGTTCAGCAGGTTGCGCACGAACACGTCGGAGCTCGGGTTGCCGTCGGCGACGCTCAGGAGGTTCGTCGCCATGCTGGTGAACGCGACGTGGTTGCCGTTGCCGGAGATGCACGCGAACTCGCTGTTCGCGTTGCCGGGCTGGCCCGTGGTCGGGTGGGCGCTGACGAGTACGCGGCCCGGGTTCACGTCGAGGCAGCCATCGCGGTTCGGGTCGCGATCGAGGACGTAGATCTGCCGGATCGTCTCGAAGCCCGCGAGCAGCGCCGGGTCCACGAAGTTCACGGCCGCGCTGTCGAACGCGCAGCGACGTCCCGGGTCGTCGAGCGTGGGGTGGCTGTGGCCCTTCGGGCACGCGCACGCGGAGCCGGGGAGTCGGCAGCCGCAGTTGTCGGCGGGCTGGCCCCCCAGGCTGCACGACACGGTCTCGCCGCCGTCCCAGGCGGTCGTCAGGCGGTGGAAGGGACCCGCGACGCACGGCGACCGCGTGCCCTGGGCGGCCGCCCAGGCTGTGGACAGCGGGGCT
>CAYGPA010000001.1:0-21443 GCA_964351535.1 uncultured Planctomycetaceae bacterium | reverse complement strand
GGGACAACCCACGGCCGATCAGGCAATGGCCCTGGCGGTGGAACGGGCCCGCCACGCAGGGCGAGCGGACCCCCTGGGCCGCCGCGGAAGGCGTTCCCAGCAGGCCTGCGGCGAGCAAGGTGGTGGCGAGGAGGCGGGGCGTCATGGCTAGGGAAGCGCCAGGGAATCCTACCTCCTGGGTCGAGGACACCCCCTTCGAAGGGGTCGAACCCGCGGGAGTTCGCCCGGACCCGCTCAGAGGCCGGCGAAGGCGCGCAACTCGTCCTCGGCCTCCGTGAGAGCCTCGGTCAGAGCCTCCACCTGCCTGGCGTGCACGCGACCCGACACGAGGCCGCGCTTCAGCTTCTCGTGCGCCTCGCGGACGGGCGCGCAGTCGCCGTCGACGACGAACGCGACCAGGAGTCCGGCCTCCAGCATCAGCTTCAGGCCGTCCTCGCGGTCGTCGGGGTCGAGGTCGAAGGCGAAGACCTCCTCCAGGCCGCGCAGTCCGCCGAGCCGCTTCAGGTTGTCGAGCGACCAGTTGCGCGCCCACCAGGGATCGCCGTCGGCTCCCACGGTCTCGTCGCGGAAGTAGCGCTCGGCGTAGACGGCGCCGCCCGTTCGCAGCCAGGCGGGGAGTTGCTTCTCGGCGAAGTAGTCCTCGTAGAACTCCGGACCCACGCCCTTGGACTGTGCGCGGCGCACGGCCTTCGGGCTGGGGTCGATCGCGTCGGCGTAGGAGAGCCCGACGGCCAGGCGGACCGAGTGCACGCCGTAGAGGTGGCCGTTCGGATCGAGGCTGTTCCAGAACCCGACGCCGACGCCGCGATGCTCGCGCTCCCCCTCGACGGACGGGAACCAGCTCTCCGCGAAGAACGCGCTGTGCACGATGTGCAGCCGGCCCGCGTGCGCGGGGCCGCGGCGCCCGTCGGGATCGCCGAACGCGAAGCGGTCGTACTGCTCCTCGTGGCGCAGCAGCACGACGGGCAGCGGCAGGAGCGGCTCGACACCGAAGATGCGGTTCAGGTCGGGGAACGCGCGGCTCATCGCGTCCATGGCGCGCAGGCCGACGTCGCGGTCGGTGGTGGTGTAGAGCAGGACGTCGGCGCTCGGCAGGACCCACATGGAGTCCAGCCGCGCGTGGCGCCGGTTGGCGGTCTCGAGGTCGAACCACTCGCCCGCGACGCGCCAGCGCCCGGCGTCGACGTGGTGGGCCTCCTCGGGCGCGATCCAGGTCAGGTCCTGCTGGACCCAGCCCTCCTCCAGGCGCCTGCGATCCGCGGGGGAGTGCCACACGCCGCGCTCCTGCAGCTTGGTCCAGCCCTTGCTCGCGAGCGAGCGCTCCTCGGGGTGCATCCAGAGCGAGTCGTGCTTCACATGGCCTTTGGCCTCCGCGAGGGCCGGGTCCTGGCTGCGGCGGAAGCGTTCGAAGGCGGTCTTCGTCGAGAACCACTGCCCCTCCGCCTGCACGTGCCCGAGCGCCTCGCGGGCCCGTGCGTGCTCCGCGCCGTCGGCGGGCGTGATGCGCACGAGTTTCTTCAGCACCAGCAGCGCCTGCGCCGTGCGCCCCGCGTCGAGGCAGCGACCGTGGAGCTTCCAGAGTGCGGCCACGTCGTCGGCGGAGGTCAGCAGGCGCTCGAAGTCGGGGTCGACGACGGCGGCGCCCGCGTCGGCCTGCGGCTCGGCGCCGGACATGTCGAACTGCTCCTCGGCGACGTAGACGCAGCCGGGGTCGCTGGTGCCGTCGTGCAGGAGGTCCAGCATGGTCGAGAGGCTGCGCTCGATCTCGACCTCGTGATCGACGCCGTTGCAGATCACCTTCACGGGTCGACCGAGGTCGACCAGCGCGTCGTTCAGGTAGAGCGTGGCGTGGGAGACGCCGCGGCCGTCCACGACGATCGTGTTCGACGCGCGGTCGACGCGCGCGGTGGCGCGCGAGTCCGCGGCGATCGACGCCACGCGCAGCCACGAGACGCGGCTCGGATAGGAGATGCCGACGACGACTCCCGCGCGCTCGGGAGCGCCGGGGCGCGGGTGGGCGGCCATCCAGTCCCAGACGTCGGCTTCCGTGCCGGCGGGCTCGAGCGTGCAGTTCTCGAAGCCCAGGTCGTCGACGGCCTCCTGGAAGGCCCTGGCGTTGGCGCCGGCGCCGGTGAACAGCGTGGGCAGGTTCCCGAAGTTCTCGGGGCCGATCTCATCGGCGTCGCCGGCGCGCGCGACGACGCCCGCGAAGCGCTGCGGCGCATAGTTGCCCGCCGCCAGCGCCGCGGGAACACCCTTGCCGCGGCCGGCGACGTACACGCGGTCGAAGTCGACGGCGAAGCGCTCCGTGGCGATGCGCAGGGCGGTCAGCGCGTAGCTCAGTCCGCCCGGTCGTCCCTCGACCATGACCTGCGTCCAGTGGTCCCGCTCGGAGGGCATCTCCGGGCTGACGAGGATCGCGCCGTCGAGCACCTCGCGCAGCTTCCAGTTCGCGCGCAGGTGCGCCGCGGGCTCCTCGTCCACGTCGGGCAGGGCCAGGATCAGCGGATAGGACGTCGTCCCGGGGGCGTACTCCTTCGGCAGCCGGTAGGCGAGGGTCATGCCCTCGTCGCGGAAGCTGCCGTCGCGCGTCTCCTCCTCCAGCACCTTGCCCGGCCGGACGCGAACGTCCGCGTAACCGCGCGCGAGCCACGCGGCGCGGCCGAGGTCGGCGGGGTGCGCCAGGGGCTCCGCGCCGTCGGTCGCTTCGCGCAGCGCCTGAACGCGCGCCGCGAGGTCCGCGCGCGCCTCGTCCAGCCCGCGGCGGGTCGTGCGGGCCTCGAAGTACCGGGTCAGTCCCTGCGCGAGGTCCTCGAGCTGCTCGTCGGTCCAGCGCCTCTCGAGCGCGGGCGACGGATCCTGAACCGCGGGCGGCGGGGCGAGGGCGAGGCACGTGAGGGCGCTGAGGATCGCGATCATGGGAGCGGTCGTCGTCTCGTGAATCCTGGGGTGGGCGCTGCGCAACGCGGCTCGGTCGAGGCGTTGCGGTAGCCGTCAGGGAAACGAGGGTCACACTTCCACCCCCGGGGAGTCCAGCTTTCGTGAACGTCATGGGCCTCCTCCTTGCACCGCGCCCTCGTGGCGTTGCGCGAACGGTTCGCTCCCACCGCGGAGGGCCGGCCCGCGCTCCGACTGCACGTCCGTTTCCGGGACGATCGCCGTCCGCGCGGCCACGTTCCCGGCCAGATCCGACTGTTCGACGACGCGATCGAGGTCACGATACCCTGAGACCGGGTCACGGTGGAAAAACGCCGCGCGCCGCCCACCCGACCGACCCAGGGGGCCTTTCGCTCCCGAAGTCGAAGCAACTTCCAGCGGCGCAAGAGAGGATCTCGAACATGGGTGCAAGGAAGTCCGTCCTGGCCGACAGGGTCCGCAGGGGAGTGCGGGCGTGAGTCGCAAGCGCATCCTGATCGTCGGCGGCGTGGCGGGCGGTGCGTCCGCCGCTGCGCGCGCGCGGCGCCTGGACGAGGGCGCGGAGATTCTCGTCTTCGACCGCGGCCCGTTCGTCTCCTTCGCCAACTGCGGTCTGCCGTACTACGTCGGGGACGTCATCCGGGACGAGCAGGACCTGATCGTCGCGTCGCCGGAGCTCTTCCAGGAGCGCTTCGACATCGAGGTGCGCACGCGCAGCGAGGTCCTGGCCATCCACCGCGATACCCGCGAGATCGAGGTCCGCGACCTCGTGTCGGACCGGCTCTACCGCGAACGCTACACGCACCTCGTGCTGGCTCCGGGCGCGCGTCCGGTGCGGCCGCCGCTTCCGGGCATCGACCTCCCGGGCATCTTCGTCCTGCGCACGATTCCCGACAGCGCGCGCATGCGCGCGTGGATCGACGAACACGGCGCGCGAAGCGTCGTGATCGTCGGTGCGGGCTTCATCGGGCTCGAGATGGCGGAGAACCTCGCGCGCCGCGGACTCGCCGTGACGCTGCTGGAGCTCGCCGACCAGGTCATGCCGCCGCTCGACCCGGAGCTCTCCTGGCCCGTCGAGGCACGCCTGCGCGAGCGCGGCGTCGACGTGCGCCTCGGTGACGGCGTGGCGTCCTTCGAGCAGGGCGACGACGGCTTGCTCGTGACGACGAGCGCGGGGGCCGCAGTCCACGCCGACATGGTCGTGCTCGCAGTCGGCGTGAAGCCCGAGACGGAGCTCGCGAGCCGCGCCGGCATCGACCTCGGAGAGACCGGCGGCATCCGCGTCGACGCGTGCATGCGTACGAGCGACCGCGACGTGTTCGCCGTGGGGGACGCGGTCGAGGTCACCCACGTCGTCACGGGGCGCCCCGCACTGCTTCCGCTCGCGGGCCCCGCGAACCGCCAGGGGCGCATCGCCGCCGACGCCATCTTCGGCCGGGCCACGAGCTTCCGCGGCGTTCAGGCGACCAGCGTGTGCGGAGCCTTCGACCTCGTGATCGCGACGACCGGCGCGACCGAGAAGGCGTTGCGGCAGGCGGGGATCGAGGACTACGAGGTCGTGCACCTCCACCCGGGCAACCACGTGGGCTACTACCCGGGCGCGAGCCCGATCCACATGAAGCTCTGCTTCGCGCGCGAGGACGGTCGCGTGCTCGGCCTCCAGGCGGTGGGCGAGGCCGGAGCGGAGCGGCGCGTCGACGTCGTCGCGATGGCGATCCAGAAGGACGCGACGGTCTTCGACCTCGAGCAGGCCGAGCTCTGCTACGCCCCGCAGTTCGGCGCGGCCAAGGACCCCGTGAACCTCGCCGGCATGGTCGCGGCGAACGTTCTGCGCGGCGACCTGCCCCTGGCGCACTGGACCGACGAGCGGCCCCGGGGCGTCGTGCTGCTCGACGTGCGCGATCGCGACGAGTTCGCGGCCGAGCACGTGCCGGGAGCCCTCAACATCCCGCTCGGTGAGCTGCGGCAGCGGCTCGACGAGATCCCGCACGCGGACGACGTGTGGGTCTACTGCATGGTCGGACAGCGCGCCTACTACGCCACGCGGGCGCTCGTGCAGCGCGGTTATCGAGTTCGAAACCTATCCGGAGGCCTGAACACCTGGCGCGCCTCGGGCCGACCGGGCGCGAGCGGACGCGAACTTCTCGAGAAAGACCCAAGGGAGCCCGGATAGCGGCGGTAGGAGGGTGCGGAGCCGAGATGCCGCCCCTCGAGCCGAGTCACACCACGGCGACCGCGACGCCCAGCCTTTCCCGGTCCTCCGGTCTTCCGACCGCCGGGGACAGCCTCTCGCGCTTTCGGAGCGGCGACCGGGAGGCCTTCCGCGTCCTCGAGTCCTTGCTGCGCCCCGGCCTGCGCCGCTTCTGTTGCCGCTACCTGGACGTCGAGCTCGCGGGGGAGGCCTATCAGGAGACGTGGATCCGCGTGTTCCGCTTCGCGCATCGGTTCGACCCCGCGCGGGACGCTACGGCGTGGATCTTCTCGATCGCGCGGCGCGTGTGCACGGACGTCCAGCGGCGCGAGAAGGTCCATCGCGCGATCCCCGAGACCGACGCCGCACCGGACGGGGCGTTCGCCCGTGCGGCGAGCGAGGACCGTGGCCCGGGGTACGCGCTGGAGCAGCGCGAGCGCCTCGCCGGTGTGCGCGCCTGCCTCGGCGAACTGGAACTCCGGTATCGCGAGGTCGTCGACCTCTGGCTGGCCGAGCTCCCGCACGCGAGCATCGCCGGGGCCCTGGACATCCCCGAGGGCACGTCGGCGTGGCGTCTCTCCGTCGCCCGCAGGCAGCTGCGCGAGTGCCTGAACCGCAAGGGGCTCCGCCTCGGCGCTGGTGAGGACGGAGGAGCGCGCTCGTGAGCTCGACGACGAGGGACGTGGATCGCGAGTTCGACGACGCGCTGCGCGCGACGCTGGACGCGGCGATCCCGACGAGCGTGGGGCTCGAGACGGGTTCGGGGTGCCCCGACTTCTTCCGGTTCCTCGACGCTCGCGACGGCTGGACGCCCTCCGAGGAGGCGCACGTCCGCGCGTGCCGCAGCTGCGAGCGCCGCCTGGCGATGGTGGCGCGCGCGGCCGATGCGGACGCACTCGGCGTCGCGAACCCGACGGTCGAGGATCCCGAGCTCGCAGCGCCCGGGGCCGCGAGGCGCGTGAGGCGTCGGCGCGACGTCGCCGCGGCCGCGGTCGGCGTGCTGGTCGCTCTCTGCGCCGTACTCTGGACGGCGGTCGGGCTCGCGAGCGCACGGGCCGAGCGCGAGCACCGCGCGGAGCTTCGCCTGGAGCTGGCGCGGCAGCGCACGGAACTCGCGCACCAGCGCTTCTTGATCCAGGAGCTGTCGAGACAGCAGGAAGCCCTGCACGACGAGCTCCGAACCATGATCCATCGGGTCGAAAGGCAGTTGAACGATGACGAACGGCAACTTCGTGAGCAGGAGCGAGAACTGGCCGAACCGGACGCGTGAGCGGGGCTTCGGTCACGTCGCCGCCCTGATCTGGATCGGAGGAGCGGGGACCCTGCTCCTCGCCGGCGCGCTGAGAAGCACGCCCGCCCCCGCGCAGGATCCAGGGGTCGTGCGCTGTACGCTCGTCGAGCTCGTCGACGCGAGCGGCGAGGTCGTCGCGACCCTCGGGACCGACGAGGACGGCTTTCCGCGGCTGCAGCTGCGACGCGCGGGTGCGCATGCCACCCTGGCCATCTCCGAGGACTCCGCCGGGCTCGCTGCCGGCTGCCCGGGAGGTGTCTCCTACGTCGGGATCGCCAAGGGATCGGCCTACGCGAACTTCCGCGGCCAGAACCTGAGGAACGGCATCTGGGCCGGCGTCACGCCGCGGGGCGAGGCCGGCTTCCGCGCCTACGGGGAGTCCCTGAAGGTCGGCGCGCAGCTCGAGGTCGACGAGGACGGCGAGCCGGTCCTGCGTCTGGCGGACGACCGCGGTCAGACCGTCTGGGAACCGCGGGAGGGGTCCGGCGGTCGCGGGCGCTGAGGCCCGGTTCGCCGGATCGAGAACCTCGCGTCGGAGCGAAGCGGTCGTCGGACCGGGTTCCGCGGCCGATCGCGGCGGGATCTTTGTCCGACTTCGGGGCTCGCGCTGGGCCTCGCGGCGGGCTAGGCTTCCCGGATCGGTCGCCCTGGGGCGGCCCCGCGCGCAGCAGAATTCCCGGAGTCCGCATGAGGACTGCCGCAGGAAACGCGCCCCCTTCGGACCTCGCCTGTTACTGCTGAATGGGTCAGGAAGCTCCGCCGCGAAGCGCGGCGCAGCACAGCAGCAACAGGATTCGTCATTACGACCAAGACACGACCCGAGCGGTCGAAGGGTGCCTTTGCAACCTTCGGCCTCCACCAGAACCTCCTCCGCGCGATCGCCGATGCCGGCTTCACCGAGCCGCGCCCGATCCAGAACAAGGCGATCCCCGCGGCCCTCGAAGGCCGCGACGTTCTGGGCCTCGCCCAGACGGGCACGGGCAAGACCGCGGCCTTCGCGCTGCCCATTCTCGAGCGACTGCTCGCGAGGGGCGGGAAGAACCCGCGCGCCCTGATCCTCGCGCCGACGCGCGAGCTCGCGCTGCAGACGCACGCCGAGATCGAGGTGCTCGCGCGGTACACGAACATCCGCGCGACGCCCGTGTTCGGCGGCGTGCGCGCCAGCACGCAGGTGCGCGTGCTGAAGACCCGTCCCGACATTCTCGTGGCCTGCCCCGGACGCCTGCTCGACCTCATGGGCAGCGGCGACGTGCGCCTCGACAACATCGAAGTGCTCGTCCTCGACGAGGCCGACCACATGCTCGACATGGGCTTCCTGCCCGACATCAAGCGCATCCTCGCCCGCCTGCCGTCTCCGCGGCAGAACCTGCTGTTCTCGGCCACGATGCCGAAGGAGATCCGCGGGCTGACGCAAGGGCTGCTGCACGACGCGCACGTGGTCGAGCTCGCGCACGCACGCCCGCTCGAGACCATCGACCACGCGATCTACTCCGTCGACCAGAAGCGCAAGACCGCGCTGCTGCAGCACCTCCTGGCGGGCAAGGAGTTCCGCTCCGCCATCGTCTTCCTGCGCACGAAGCACCGCGCGCGTCGACTGGCGCGCGACCTGGACCGCACCGGCCACCGGGCCATCGCGTTGCAGGGCAACATGAGCCAGAGCCAGCGCGAGCGCGCGATGCAGGGCTTCCGCGACGGCCGCTACGACGTGCTCGTCGCGACCGACATCGCCGCGCGCGGCATCGACGTGGCGCAGGTCAGCCACGTCATCAACTTCGACGTTCCGAACACGCCCGACGCCTACACGCACCGCATCGGCCGCACCGGACGCTCCGAGCGCAGCGGCAAGGCGTACACGTTCGTGACCCACGAGGACCACGACGCCATCCGCGCGATCGAGCGCAAGCTCGACATGAAGATCCCGCGCGTCTCGGCGGGCGAGTTCGCGGAGGCTCCGCGCAGCGAGGGCCGCTCGCATCCGAACGATCGTCCCGAGCGCTCCAGGCGACCCGCCAGCGCTCCGAAGCGCGGCCGGTCGCGCCGGCCGGCCGCGAACGCCTCGGGCTGGGGCAAGGTCGGGTCGGGCAAGGCGGGCGCGGCCAAGGGCACGTCCGGACCGGCCCGCAGGCCCGTGGACTCGAGCCGTGCCGCCGGAGGTCGCCAGCGGGCCGGTACCGCGACGAGCGAGGGCCGCCGACCGGCCGGAGCCAGCTTCGGCGCGGGTGTCGGCAACCGCGACCTGCACGCGCAGCGAGCGGGCGTGAAGCCCGAGCGCGAGGACCGCGGACCCCGTGGCGCGCGCGGAGGACGCGAGGACCGCAAGAAGAGCTCCTCGGGCCGCGCACCCTTCGGCGCCGGTACGAACTCGGACAAGCCGCGCTCGAGCTCGCGCTCGCGCCGCGGCGGCCGTCCGGGCGGGTCGCGCTAGCTGCGAAGTCCAGCCCGGGATGCGGCGAGACCCCGCGCCTGGCGCGTGCGTCTCGTGCTGGAAACTGGTTTGATCCGCTCCCGGCCGCCGCTCTGAACAGGACGCGCCGTCCCTTCGTCATGCGCCCCCCGACATCGCGGTCCCTCCGTTTGCTGCTGCTCGCAGGCGGCCTGCTCTGCGGCTGCGGAGAGCAGGCGTCGAGCTCGCGCGGTTACGCGCTGCCGCAGATCTACGAGCGCGAGCTGATCGTCGAGGGCGCGTTCGAGTCGCGCGACGCGTTCCACCTCGGTGCGCTGACGCCCAACCTCGAGCCCACGCCCGAGCTCGGGCCCGAGAGCGACGAGATGCCCGCGCTCGTGCTCACCCCGCCCGCGTCGGTCGAGGTGGAGGTGCGAGCGGACGACGGCCGCGTCGACCTGATCGGCTTCGCCGGAGTCGACCGCTCAGCCTACGCGCTGCTCCCCGCGGGCGCGGAGCCCTGGCGGCTCGTCTTCGAGGTCCGCGTGGACGGAGCGCCCGCCTGGAGCACCGAGATCGCCGTGCGCAGCCGCCGCGGCGCGCGCCGCAACACCTGGCAGCCCTTCGCCGTCGAGGACCTGCGACCCGGCCAGCGCGTGTCGCTGCACACGCGCCTGGCGGACGGTTCGGAGGCTCCGTCCGGGCTGCGCGCCGGCTTCGGTCGACTCGTGTTCGAGCGGCGCGCCCCCGTCGCGCGGCAGCGGCCCTCGCCGGAGCGACCGAACGCGATCCTGATCGTGATCGACACGCTGCGCGCGGACCGGCTGGGCTGCTACGGCCACGAGCGCGACAGCACTCCGAACCTGGACGCGCTCGCCGCGCGCGGCGTGCTGTACGAGGAGTGCGCGGCGACCTCGAGCTGGACGTGGCCCTCGACGGCCTCGATCCTCACGGGCCTGTCGCCGGTCGAGCACGGCGTGCAGTCCTACGCCTCGGGCTACCTGCGCGGCAGCCTGCGGACGCTCGGCGAGGCCGCGCTGGCCGAGGGGCTCGCGACCGCAGCCTTCTCCGGAAATCCCCTGATCGGCCCGCACAAGAACTACCAGCAGGGCTTCGAGACCTTCGACTTCGACCTCTGGCTGCGCGACTCCGACGTGCTGGTTCCGGCGGCCATGGAGTGGATCGCAGAGCACCGGGACGAGCGCTTCTTCCTCTACCTGCACCTCGTCGACCCGCACGCGCCCTACGCTCCCGAGCGCGAGCAGTACGTGCGGCTCTTCGGACCCGAGGCGTGGCCGGAAGGCTCCCCGCCGCCGTTCGTGTCGCCGGGTCCGATGGCGTCGATCCGGCCGGAGAGCAACCCGCTGAGCAGCCACGAGGGGCCGTGGGACGCCGAGGACTTCGCGGACATGGGCCGGGCCTACGACGCGTGCGTCGCGACGCTGGACGCGCGCCTCGGCGCGCTCTTCGCGCAGCTGGAGCAGCTCGGGCTCGCCGAGAGCACGGCGCTCGTCGTCACGAGCGACCACGGCGAGGAGCTCGGCGACCGCGGGCTGTTCGGACACGGCCAGTCGATCCACCGTGAGCTCGTGCGCGTGCCGCTGATCGCGGCGGGACCCGGCGTGCCCGCGAACGTGCGCCGCCGCCTGCCGTTCTCGAACCGGCGCGTGGCCGAGGGGCTCGCGCGCTGGTGTGGATGGGATCTCGGGCTCGCGGGCGCCACCGACCTCCGGACGGGCGGAGGCGAGGCCGAGGACGTGCACTTCTTCACCACGCGCGGCTGGTGGGACCGCCGCGACGGTCGCCGCATCGCGGGCCTGCGCCGGGGCGACTGGGTGCTGCACTGGACCCCCGATGCCGGAGCGGACCTCGGTCCGCAGCAGCGTCTCTACGACCTGCGCTCCGACCCGGAGGAGCGCAGCGACCTCAGCGGAACCGAGGCGCAGCGCCTGCGCGCCATGCAGACCGATCTGGAGCGTCGCTGGCTCGGAGTCGAGGAAGCCGGCACCGGGCTCCCGGACGGCGCCGCGCTCGACCGGCTGCGCGACATCGGTTACGTGGGCGACGACGACTGAGAGCGCCGCCTTCACGACCTCGCCCGCGACTCCCCGGACGGCCGCGCGCTCGGTGCGGTAGGATCCGCGCACGATGAAGGCGCGCAGCACCCCTCCGTCCACGATCCGATGACGCTGATCTCCCTCGAAGGCGTCACCAAGGGGTTCAACGATCGGCAGCTGCTCGCGGGCGTGACGCTGGCGATCGGCGACGACGAGCGGGTCGGTCTGCTCGGGGCGAACGGCAGCGGGAAGTCGACGCTGTTGCGCATCCTCGCCGGCCTGGAGCCTCCGGACGAGGGCTCGCGGGTCGTGAAGCGCGGGCTGCGGCTGGGCTACCTCGAGCAGGATCCGCTGCTCGACCCCGAGCTCACCGCGCGCGAGGCCGTCCGCGCGGGGCTCGGGGAGCACGCCCGCATCCTGGCGCGGCTCGAGGAGCTCCACGCCGAGCTCGGACACGCCTCCGAGGACGACCTGACGCGGCTGCTCGCGGAGCAGGCGCGGCTCGAGCAGCAGCTCGAACGGCTCGGCGGCTACGACGTCGAGCACCGCGTGGAGTCGATGCTGCTCGCGCTGGGGCTCCCCGACTTCGAGGCGCGCTGCGGCCGGCTGTCGGGCGGCGAGCGGCGCCGGGTGGCGCTCGCGCAGCTCCTGCTCGGCGGTCCCGAGCTGCTGCTGCTCGACGAGCCGACCAACCACCTCGACGCGCTCGTCACGGACTGGCTCGAGGACTGGTTCCTCGAGACGAAGACGCCGCTGATGCTCGTGACGCACGACCGCTACTTCCTCGACCGCGTCGTCGACCGCATCGTCGAGCTGGATCGTGGTCAGCTCGTGTCGTACGTCGGCGGCTACCACGACTACGTCGAGGCGCGCGCGGCGCGGATGGAGCGGGAGCAGCGCGCGGAGAGCTCGCGGCTGAACCTCCTGCGGCGCGAGACGGCGTGGATGCGCCGCGGAGCTCCGGCGCGCACGTCGAAGTCGAAGGCGCGCATCCAGCGCTACGAGCAGCTCGTCGAGGCCGGGCCGGCGGAGCTGCCGGTGGAGCTCGTCTACGAGTTCCCGCCGGGACCGCGCCTCGGAACGCGCGTGCTGTCGACCGTCGGGATCACGAAGAGCTACGGCGGCACGGTGGTCGTCCCGCCGCTCGACCTCGAGCTCGCTCCGGGGACGCGGCTCGGGATCGTCGGTCCCAACGGCGCGGGCAAGACGACACTGCTGCGGCTCCTGCTCGGGGAGCTCGAGCCCGACGGGGGCGAGCGCAGCGTGGGCGAGACCGTGCGGTTCATGGGCGTCGATCAGCTGCGCGGGGAGCTCGACCTCGACGTCTCGGTTGCGGAGACCGTCGCCGGCCGCAGCGCGGTCGTGAAGGTGGGGGACCGCACCGTCCGCATCGAGAGCTTCCTCGACAAGTGGGGTTTTCCCGCGCGCATGCACCAGACGCCCATCGGACGGCTGTCGGGCGGCGAGCGCGCGCGCGTGCTGCTCGCCAAGCTCATGTCGGCCGACGGCAACGTGCTGTTCCTGGACGAGCCGACCAACGACCTCGACCTCGCCACGCTGCGCGCGCTGGAGGAGGCGCTGCTCGCGTTCCCGGGCTCCGCCGTCGTCGTCAGCCACGACCGCTGGTTCCTCGACCGCGTCGCCACCCAGATCCTGTACCTCGACGGACGCGGAGGCGCGCGCCTGCACCACGGCGACCTGTCGAGCCTGCTCGAGGACCTCGCGCGTGAGCGCAAGGCCGCGGCGACGCCGAAGACCAGGAAGGCGCCGAAGGCCCCCGCGACCGCGACGCGCAAGGCGAAGCCCAGGCGCATCACGCCCTGGCAGCAGCGCGAGCTCGACGAGGTCGAGCAGCGCATCGCGGAGATCGAGGACGAGCTCGGGAAGGTGGACCAGCGCCTGGCCGACCCCGAGCTGTACAAGGGCTCCGCCCCGGAGCTCGAGTCCTTCCAGGCCCGCCGCGTGGAGCTCGCGGCCGAACTCGCCGAACGCTACGCCCGCTGGGAAGAGCTCGAGGCGCTGCGCAGCCCGGACGCGTAGTTTCTTCGTCGTGGAGCGGAAGGGGCGGCTCCTCCGGACGTCCGAACGGTCGTGAAGTTCCTCCCCGCTTCGCGCGCTCGCCGCCGCGTCCTGGGCGCGTCGACGCTCGTCCTGATCCTCGGCTGCGGGGGCCTCCTGGCCGCGATGGTGTGCATGCCCGGCCGCTCGCACGTCGGTGGGCTGCCCGCGCTGACCGCGGCGGAGATCGAGACGCGCGCGGGGCTGCGGCGCATCGTCCACGCGCTGAGCGTCACGATCGGCGAGCGGCACGACCGCCGTCCGGAGGCGCTGCTCGCCGCCGCGGAGGTGCTCGAGGGCGAGCTCGCCGCGGCGGGGTTCGAGGTGCAGCGCCAGCCCTACCTCGCGGGGGCGGTCGAGGTCTTCAATCTCGAGGTGCTCGTGCGCGGCAGCGACCCGGGCCGCGGCGCCCTCGTGCTCGGCGCGCACTACGACACGGTGGCGGGTTCGCCGGGTGCCGACGACAACGCCTCGGGTGCCGCGGGACTGGTCGAGCTGGCCCGTCTCCTGCGCGTCCACCGGCTGCGGCACGACGTGCGGTTCGTCCTCTACGCGAACGAGGAGCCTCCGCGCTTCCGGACGGAGGCCATGGGCAGTCGCGTTCACGCGCGGCGTCTGTACGACGGAGGGGTGGAGGTCGCGGCGATGATCGCGCTCGAGAGCCTCGGCTACTTCTCGCGCGCGCGCGGCAGCCAGCACTACCCCTTCCCCTTCGGCCTCTTCTATCCCGATCGGGGCGACTTCGTGGCCTTCGTCGGCAACCTGCGTTCGCGCGCGCTCGTGCGTCGGACCCTCGCGACGTTCCGCGAACGCGCGGCGTTTCCCGCCGAGGGGCTCGCCGCGCCCGCGTCGGTGCCGGGTGTGGGCTGGTCGGACCACGCCTCCTACTGGGAGCGGGGCGTGCCCGCGGTGATGGTCACCGACACCGCGCCCTTCCGGAATCCGCACTACCACCGCGCGACGGACACGCCCGAAGCCCTCGACTTCGATGCGCTGGCGCGCGTGGTGCACGGGCTGGTGCACGTCGTGGTCGAGCTCGACGGCGGGATCGAGTAGAGTCCCGCGGGTCAGGCGACCCCGAGAGACCCGAAGTTGGCGCGACCCGAGCTCAGTGAGGCCTCCGACGGCCTCTACGTCCTCACGAGCGAGTACGAGGACCGCGGGATTCCGAAGCGCGCCGGATTCCGGTGGCACGCGGGCGACAGGTGCCGGCGGCGCGCCTGTGTCGCCTGCGCGAACGAGCTCGGACGGGTGTGGTGGACCCGGGACGTGCTGCAGGCGCTCGAGCTCGCGGACTACGCCGACGCGGAGCTGCGCGCGGCGCTCGAGGAGCGGGCCGAACCCGCGGCGGAGAAGCGCGACGAGGTGGCCAGGCGGGCCGCGCGGGCGGCGAAGGCGAAGCTGCGCGAGCGCGCGGCGACCGTACGCGCCAGCCGGGCGCGGGACGCGGAGATCGACGTGCCGGCGCCCGCGGGTCGCGCCTACCTGCCGTATCAGCGCGCGGCCATCGCCTTCGGTCTCGCGCGGCCCAACGTGCTCTTCGCCGACGAGATGGGGCTCGGCAAGACCATCGAGGCGCTGGGCGTGGTCAACGCGGACGCGGAGGCGCGGCGCGTGCTGGTCGTGTGCCCGGCCAGCCTGAAGCTGAACTGGGCGCGGGAGTGCGAGCGCTGGCTCGTCGACCGCGGGCCGGTGGGGGTGGCGGGCAAGACCTTTCCCGACGGGGCCGAGGTCGTGATCGTCAACTACGACGTCCTCGGCAAGTGGAAGCAGGAGCTCGGCGGTCCGTGGGACGTGCTCGTCGCCGACGAGTGCCACTACGTGAAGAACAAGGACGCCAAGCGCTCGAAGGCGCTCTATGGAATCGACGCGCGCCGCAAGCTGTTCCTGACCGGGACGCCGATCCTGAACCGGCCGGTCGAGCTGTGGGCCATCGCGAGCTTCCTCGCGCCGGACGACTTCGGCCACTTCTGGACCTTCGCGAAGCGCTACTGCAAGCCGAAGCGCAACCGGTTCGGCTGGGAGTTCCAGGGCGCGGACAACCTCGACGAGCTGCACGAGCGGCTGCGCGGGACGGTCCTGGTGCGCAGGACGAAGGCCGAGGTGCTGCCGGACCTGCCGCCCAAGCGCCGCCAGGTGATCGAGCTCGCGTCGGACCACGTGGCCAGCCTGATCGCCGTCGAGACGGAGGCGTGGCAGGAGCACCGCCGCCGGCTCGACGAGCTGCGCAAGGTGTCGCGCGTCTCCGGCCCGGCGGGCGAGGCCGAGGCCGGGGAGCTGGCGGCGCTGCGCGCGGGCGTCAACGCGGCCTTCGGCGAGCTCGCGAAGCTGCGCCAGGCCACGGCGCTCGCGAAGGTGCCGCTCGTGATCGAGCACGTCGCGAACGTGCTCGACGACGGCGCCAAGGTCGTGCTCTTCGCGCACCACCGTGCCGTGATCGCGGAGCTCGCCGAGGCCTTCGGCGACGCGGCGGTCACGCTGACCGGCGACGACGCCGCCGCGCGCCGCCAGGAGGCCGTGGACCGCTTCCAGGAGGATCCCGACTGCCGCCTCTTCGTCGGCTCGATCACCGCGGCCGGCTTCGGCCTGACGCTGACGGCCTCCGCGCACGTCGTCTTCGCCGAGCTCGACTGGGTCCCCGCGCGCCTGACGCAGGCCGAGGACCGCACGCACCGCATCGGCCAGAAGGACAGCGTGCTCGTCCAGCACCTCGTGCTCCAGGACTCCCTCGACGCGCGCATGGTCGGCACGCTGATCAAGAAGCAGCGCGTCATCGACGAGGTGGTCGACGGAACCCCGCAGGCCGACCTCTTCGACGCGACCTTCGCCGAGGCGCTGATCGAAGCCGCCGCGGAGGGCGAGGACACCGCCGCCGAACGCGAGGCCTGACGCGGGCCGGGCCGAGGCCAGGCCGCGTTCACCCTCACTGGAGTGCGCGCGTCGGCACCCGCGTAATCTGTCGGGCTCGCCGAAGCGCGCGTACGATCTCGAGTGGCCGTTCGCCTGGCTCCGACCCCCGCTGACCGGAACAACACGATGCTCGAGATCCTCGTCCTCGCTCTGCTGTCGACTGCTGCCTCGTCGGGCACCTCGGTGCCCGGCGTGGACCTCGTGCGTGAGGACAGCTCGGCACGCATGCGGGCGCTGCTGGAAGCCCTGCGCGACGGACAGGAGCCCGCGGAGGCGCTGCGCGGCATGCGTCGGATCCACTTCGAGACGAAGCAGGATCGCGGCCGGGTCCTGCGCCACTTGCGCAAGTACCTGAGCGAGGACGCGGATCTCGAGCTCGCCGCGCGCTTCGCGCTGCTCGGCGACGAGTCGCAGGCGTCGCCCGAGGAGTGGTCCACGCTCGCCCGGCACGACTCGGCCGCCCTGCGGGAGACGGCGATCTGGCTGTGCGGGGTGGCGCGCACGGAGTCGAGCGACGTGACCGCGGCCTTGCTGGATGCGCTGTCGGACGCCGACCCGAACGTCCGCTTGACGGCGGCCTGGGCCGTGGGGGCGCGGGCGGGCGTCCTCGGGATGCAGGCGGGGGAGTACGTGCCGGGAGCTCCGTCGGGTGCCGGCGTCGTGGCCATCGGTGGTGGAGGCTCCGGATCGGCCTACCTCGTCCTCCACGTCGGGGAGCCGCTGCGCTGGTTCCGCTCTCCGATGGCGAGCTGGGAGGACGCCGTGAGCTGGCTCGATGACGGCGAGCGGCTGCACACGACGCCCGCCGCGGACGCGGAGCTCGGTCCCGAGCTGCGGTCGGCGGCGCCCGCGCTGTGCGGGCTGCTGCTGGACGACGACGAGCGCATCGTCGAGGTGGCGTTCGAATGCCTGGATACCGCCGCGCCGGGCGCCGGGGACCGGGTCGCCGATCTGTGTCGGCAGGCGCAAGGCGAGGATGACGAGGTCCGCCACCGCGCGCTGCACACGCTCGCGCGCATGGGAGCGGCTTCGAAGTCGAGCGTCGACCAGGTGGAGGACCTCGCGGAAGGAGGTGTCTCCGGAGGCGCGCTGTCGGTCCTCTTCAACAACGGAGCGAGTTCGGCTGTACGACTCGCGCTCGCGGCACTCGCGGGGGACGACAAGGCCGCGCTGCTCGAGAGCGTGAGCATCCTCGGCCATGTCGAACCGCTGCCGTCGGACGCGCTGGACGCGCTCGAAACCTCGTTCCTGCGCCCGAACTACCTGGCGGCGGCCGTCCTGCTGCGGTACGGCGAGAGATCGGTTCCGACGTTCCTCCGCGGCCTCGACCACGAGCTCGTCGATGTCCGCGGAGTCAGCCTGATGGCTCTGGCACGTCTCGGCCCGCGGGCATCGGCCGCGCTGGAACGCGTGAAAGAGCTGCAGAACGACTCCGATCGCTGGATCGCGCAGGCTGCCAAGGAGACTGTCGCGGCCATTCGGTGAGTCGGACCAGGCCAGCTGTACGGTGACGAACACGTGGAGCGCGACGCAGGACCCGGTCGGTGCCGGAGGCGTAGGAGAACAGGATCAGCGGCCAGAGCGCGAGCAGGCCCACCGCCACGGTCGCGTGGCAAGCGAGGACGCCGCGAAGCGCAGCGGCGAAAGCGGTCTGCGCCTCAGGCCGCGTAGCGCTCTTCCTCGTGACGCTCCGTGGCGCTCTCGAGGGCGCGCAGGCGCGCGGGGGACAGGTCGCGGGTCCGCGCGCGCGCCAGGAGCTCGCGCGGCGTCTCGCCCGGAAGCGCGCGCAGGCGGGCGCGCCGCAGCGCCACCCGGTACGCGCGCACGGCGGACGCCGTGCGCGCCAGCCGGCGCCTGACGAACCAGGTCGCGGGGAGGGCGAGCAGCAGCCCGATCAGCGCGGCGTCGAGCGGGTGGTCGCGCACGGCGCGCACGAGGCGCTCGGGCAGCGCGCGGGCCCAGGCGAAGGCCGCGGCGCGGCGGTCGGAATCGAAGCCCGCGACGGACTCCCAGAGCGAGCGCACGCCGGAGGAGGTGCGCTCCCAGAGGCTCAGGCCCGCGACGGGTCCGACGACCATCGGGCTCGGGTCCACGGCGTACCAGCCGGCGGTCGGGTCGTGGACCTCGACCCAGGCGTGCGCGTCGCGCGTGCCGAAGGTCAGGACGTCCCCGCTCGAGTTCCAGCGGGTGCTGCGGAATCCCGTGACGACGCGGCAGGGCACGCCGCGGGTGCGCAGCATCGTCGCCAGGGCCGAGGCGAAGAACTCGCAGTGCCCGCCGGCCTCTCCGCGCAGGAAGCGGTCCAGGGTCGTCGCGGCGCCCGGCGTGCCCGGGGGCAGGTACGTGAACTCGCGGGCGAGGTGGTCGCGGAAGCGCGCGACGAGCTCGTGCTGCTCGCTGTCCTCCGGCAGCTCCGTCTCCAGGCGCTCGGCCAGCGCGAGCGCGGGTGCCGACGGGCCGCTCTTCGGCAGGCCGACGTACGGAGCCAGCTCGTCCGACAGCTCGTCCGGCCGCGGGCCGCCGGGCTCGTGCAGCGGCTTGCCGAGGTAGATCTCGTAGCGCACGTCGGCGGTGCGCGCGGTGTCGAGCGTGCCGTCGAGGCGCGCGCGCAGGACGGTGTTCGCGAGCTCCGGAGGAAGCTGTACCGCGCGCGCGTGGAGCGGGGCGAACAGTCGCTCGGTTCCCTGGGCGAAGCGGACGACCTCCACCTGGGCGCCCCCGACCCCGGCCGGGCCCACGCGCGTCAGGCGTCCCGGGTGGCTGACCCAGCGGGCGTCCGACGGCGCCGTCGCGCGGCGCAGGTCGAGGTCCATGGCGCGCCACTCGCCGCCCGTCGTCGTCGCGAGCGTGGCTCCGCGCCACAGCGACGAGACGGCCGACTGCGGACCCGAGAGGAGCTCGACGCGCAGCGCGGGTGCGTCCGAGGACTCGACCGGCTGGCGGCGGCCCAGCACGAGCTCCTCGCTGAAGCCGACCTCGAGCTTCGTGGGCTGCCCCGAACCCATCTCCAGGCGTCCGTGGAAGAAGGCCTTGCGCTCGAAGTCTCGCGGCCAGAAGAGGAACACGAGCAGGCTGGCGGCCAGCAGGACGGCGGAGCGCCGCGCGCCGTCGAGCGCGAGCCGGCGCACCGCCGCGCCCGAGAGCTCGCGCCCTCCGGCGGCCGCGCAGCGGGCGGTCGCGTTGAGGAGCTGCAGGCCGATCACGAAGCACGGTGCGAACACCAGGAACGCGACGGGGAAGCCCACCTCGCGGTTCATGTAGCCCGCGATGATCGCGATCAGGAAGGCGTTGAAGAACAGCAGGTCGGGCCGCTGCTTCGAGCGCAGGTTGTTCAGCAGGTGGACCTGGCAGAGCACGGCCAGGACGAGCCCGTCCTCCAGCACGTTCGCGAGCTCCGCGCGCATGGCGTGGCGCACCAGCAGCAGCGAGAACCCGACGACGCCCGCGTTCCAGAGGGAGCGGTACACGAGTCGCTCGCGAAAGCGCTCGAGCAGCGGCGCGCACAGCGCCAGCGCGTAGAGCGGGGCGAGCCAGTGCAGTCCCGCCGCCCCGGTCAGCTGGACGAAGACCAGGTTCAAGAAGACCAGGGCCTGCATGCAGACCCGGAGCGCTCGGTCACCCCGCATGGGCCGCCACCTGTTCGGGCGCGCGCGGGAGGCGCACGACGGCCGGAGACGTGGAGGGAGGCGGCGGGGAGCCGGCCGGGAGAGCCTCCGCGGAGGCCAGGAAGCGCAGCGCCTCGCGCCAGGGCTGGTGGCCGTCGCCGTAGGTGGCGGAGAGGCCCTGACTGTGGACGCGCAAGGTCTCCTTGTTCGTGCGCGCGAGGCTCACCAGGGCGCTGATCGTCGCGAGCGCCTCGTCGAGCGCGTCGGGCGTGCAGCGGCGGTCGAGGGCGACCTCCAGACCCTGCCCGGTGCCGCCCTCCCATTCCTGCATGACGAGGCGCGCGCGGCGCGCGCTGGCGCGCCAGTGGATGCCGCGCATCCCGTCGCCTTCGCGATGGTCGCGCAGGCTCGCCGGCTGCAGGTTGCCCGCGCCTGGATCGGCGCGACCCAGCAGCTCGTCGAGAGCCTCCACGCCGGAGCGGCCGTCGAGCTGCTCGCGCGGCGCGGGGTAGACGATGAGCTCTCCCGGCGCCTCGAACGGGCGGCGCATGCGGACCAGGCCGAAGGGGTGGCTGGACTCGAGCAGCGCTCGCTCGACGGCGTAGCAGCCGCGCGGCAGGGCGGGAGCTCCCAGCAAGAGCGTGGCGCGACCGCGGACCCACTCGACCTGTCCGAACAGCTCCCGTCCGCCCGCGAGCTCGACCCGCGCGGCGACCTGGAGGCGCGCCGCACCCGGCGCCTCGACAGCCACGGGCAGCGGCGAGCCGGCGTCCGTCGGCTGGGGCGGCAGCTCGGGCAGCACGGCCTCCACGCCGCGCAGGTTGCGACGCGCCGCGAGCAGCCCGAAGAGCCCCAGCAGCGTGAGGAACCCGAGCAGCAGGAAGAACAGGTTCGAGTACGGCGCCGCGAAGAACGCGCCGAGCATCGTCACGTAGAAGACGATCGCCTGCAGGCCGAAGCGGGTGATGCGCACGCGCTGTCGGTCCAGGCTAGAGTTCGACGGGGAGGGTGGCGACGAGCTCCGCGATCAGCGCGCGCGCGTCCCCGCCGCCCTTCAGGAACACCCGGTGGCCGAGGACGGGGCCCGCGAGGCCCTTGAGGTCGTCGGGCACCACGTACGTCCGCCCCTGCAGCATGGCCAGCGCGCGCGCCGCGTGGATCCAGGACATGGCCGCGCGCGGACTGACTCCGAGCAGGATCGACTCGTGCTTGCGCGTCGCCTCGACGACGCGGTAGGCGTACTCGACCAGCGGCTCTCCGACCTGGACGTCGTGGACGGCCGCGATGAGCCGGATCAGCTGCTCGTGGAAGAGGACCGGCTTCAATTCGTCGAGCGTGTGCGACGCGGCGCGGCCGCGGTAGAGCTCCCGCTCGCTGTCGGGCTCCGGATAGCCGAGCTCGACGCGTACGAGGAAGCGGTCGAGCGCCGCTTCGGGGATCGGGAACGTGCCGTGGAACTCGATCGGGTTGCGCGTGGCCAGGATCGCGAAGGGCTCGCCCAGCGGCACCGGCATGCCGTCGACCGAGACGCTGCCCTCCTCCATGGCCTCGAGCATGCAGGAGAGCGTGCGCGAGCTGGTCCGGTTGAACTCGTCGGCCAGCACGATGTTCGCGAACAGCGGACCCGGAACGAACTCGAAGCGCTGCTCGTGCGCGCGCCACACCGACGAGCCCACGATGTCCGAGGGCATCAGGTCGTTGGTGAACTGGATGCGCTTGAACTCGCAGTCGAGCGAGCGCGCCAGCGCGCGCGACAGCAGCGTCTTCCCGGTCCCCGGGATGCCCTCGACGAGCACGTGCCCGCCGGCGAGCAGCGCCACGAGAATCGGCTCGAGCACCTCGTCGGGCACCGAGACCACCTGGCGCACGTTGCGCTTCAGGTCCTGGATGGAAGCAGCCGCGAGCGCGGCGGGACCGACGTCCTCGGGGCTGGTGATGGCAGAACTCAAGCGGGCACTCCTCCGGTCGAGAGCAGGGGACCTGCGGACCATCGGAGTTCCGACCCGCGGAGCTGTCGGCCTTTCGCGGAATC